>JAKLJF010000511.1:249-4350 GCA_023151335.1 Thermoanaerobaculia bacterium
GCGCGGCACCGCGAGCCCCTCTACGTCCTCCCTCCCCTTTAGGAGAGGGGTCGGGGGTGGGGTTGGAGGGGCCGGGGGCGGGGTTGAGCCACTCCGCCAACTGCCATACTGCGCAGGCCGTCATGGACATCAGCAGGGTATCCGTGCGAACGTCATTGCAGAGCAGCAAGACCCCGACACAGGAAGCCAGGATAAACGCCGCCGTCCGGGCGGTTTCTTTATGGTAAAACAGCAGGCAAAAGCGGTAAAGGGCGTACACGCCTGCTATGGCGGACAGGAAAGAAGGCAGTTTATACGCCCAATTGTGCAACCCGAACAAACCGAAAGACAGGGCCGAAGTCCAAAACAGCAAAGGGGGCTTGTCGAGGTAATCGGCCTGGCGGTGTTGCACCTGAAGCCATTGTCCGTTTTGGAGCATTTCCATCGAAATCGAGGCGTATTGGGAAGCGTCCACATCCATGACGTCGAGGAAAAGGCCGCGAACATACACGGCCAGCAGCCCCAAGCCAAGCCATGTCCAGGGGGAGCGGTCGCGACCGGCAACCGATGACCAACACTCCATGACCAACGACTTAAATGACGACAATGACGACAATGACGTAAATGACGCCAATGACCTAAATGACGACAATAACACCCCCCTCATCGCTCGTATGTCTGTTGCAGGTGTTTCACCTGGAATGCCGTTTGCGGCGAATCCAGAATAGTATCGGTTTTGAACAATACGGTTTTTCGTTCGCCGGGAAGCAGATCGAAATAATTATCGCTGAAAGCGCCTTCGGCGTTTACGGACAGGTACACATTTTTTGCCAGCTTGCCGCTTTGCAAGGCGATCTGGTATCCATCGTTTACCTGGGTAACCTGAACAGCGAGCGAAGTGCCGGGCAGCGACAATTTGCGCGGCGACACCAGGTAGAATAACCGGCGGTGCAACAATTGTCCGCCGGCCTCCATGAACGTAATTTCCACCACGGCGTCATCGGGCTTGTGCCGGTCCAGTACGGTTTTCAGATAACCTTGCCAGACCATACGACTGGAGTCCGGGTGTACCCTGACATCTGGCTTGATCACTTCGCTGAGCAATTTTCCTTCCAGCGTCAACGCGCGCACACGGACTGTCAGCACGGTGTCGGCTGGCAGGTCGGAAGAGGCGTACACTTTCAGAATATCGTCTTCCACAAAAGGCAGCGCCACCACGGGTTTGAAATCTTCACGGGTAAAATAATGCAGGGCTTTCCAGCGGCCATAGTAGTCGATACTGGACCAGGATGCCACCGGCCATACGTCGTTGAGTTGCCAGTACAGGGTACCCATGCAGTAGGGTTTGTTGCGGCGGTGGGCTTCGGTTCCTCTGCGGATACCTTCGGCCTGCACCAATTGACTGACGTACGCGAAATCTTCAAACGTTTTCGGTACGCGGAAATCGCGCTTGAGGTATTCGGCGATCAGGGCATTGCCGCGCGGGTGTTTCTGATGGGTGAGCATTACTTTGGTGTCCAGTTCCCGGTCTTCGGGCAGTGAAAACGACTGGATGGTGGTCCAGTCGGGGAAAGACTGGAATCCGTATTCGCTCATAAACCGCGGCACCTTTTTATCCAGTATTTCGAAAGGTTCTTCGTCGTGCCATACGCCCCAATAGTGGGCGTCGCCTTCCGTCATGGATTTGGGGTTGCCGCGGCCGTATTGCGGCGAGCTTTCCCAGTATGGCACGCCGCCGCCGAAGTTGCCGACGTAAGTGGGCAAAATATCATTGAACAGGGTTTTGTAATCGCGCCAGATCTGTGCGCGCTGGGCTTCGTTGAACTGCATTTGCCAGCCCCAGTTGTGCCAGGCTTCGTTGTTTTCGTTGTTGCCGCACCATAAGGCGATGCAGGGGTGCTGGCGCAGCCGTTCCAATTGCCCGAGCGCTTCGGCGGCCGCATTTTTAAAAAAAGAGCCGCTGCCGGGGTACATGGCGCAGGCGTACATAAAATCCTGCCATACGAGAATGCCGCGGGCATCGCAAAGCTGGTAAAACAGGTCGTCCTCGTAAATGCCGCCGCCCCACACCCGGAGCATATTCATGTTGGCAGACACGACGTCGTCGAGCAGGCGCTTGTAATGCGCGGGGCCCACCCGGTCCTGGAACATATCCTGGGGAATATAATTGGCGCCTTTGCAAAAGACCGGTTTCCCGTTGAGTTTGAAATAAAACGTCTTGCCCGCGCTGTCGGGCTCCGTAACCAGTTCGACGGTACGGATACCGGTTCGAACTTCTACCTTGTCCAAAGTCTGGACGCCGCGTTGTTTTACTTCCACGGAAAAGTCGTACAAATTCGGTTCGCCCATCCCGTTGCACCACCAAAGCCGGGGATTGTCGATACTGTAGGTTACCGAGTCTTCATGTACGCCGGGATAAATTTTTCGGTCTTCCAGCGATTTGCGTTTGTTTTCGCGGAAAACGACCGTAACGGGCGTTTCCACGTCGGAACGGTAACGGAAACGGGCGACCATTACGGCTTCCTTTTCGGAAAGCCGCTGGGGGGTGATAAATACGTTTTCCAGCAGGAAATCGTCCCAGGCCAGCAATTCGGGCAATTTCAGGATGCCGCAACCGGCAAAGCGGGGGCCCCAGTCCCACCCGTAGTGAAATTGCGCTTTGCGGGTCATGGTGCGGATGCCGCCCGGCAGTTCGTAACCGAGGGCCGCCCAATCGGCGGCCACTTTTTTCACCGGACTTTCAAAATATACATGCAACTTGTTGGGTCCAGCCTTCAGGTACTTCTTAACATCGACCTGCCAGGTGCGGAACATGTTGTTGGACTCTGCAATAAGACTGTCGTTGAGGTAAACATGGGCATAGGTATCCAGGCCTCTGAAAACCATTTCGATATGTTTGCGTTGCAGGAGCGCCGAGTCTGTTTCAAATGTGCATTGAAACTCCCAGTCTTCCAGTTCAATCCACTGCAATTTTTCTTCGTTGTCGCGGTAATACGGGTCTTCAATCCGGCCGTTTTTGAGCAGCGCGGTATGTACGCTGGCCGGTACGGTCACCGGAAGCCAGTCGGGCGTGTGCGCCTGGCGGAACTCCCAGGCGCCGCGGATGGTTTGGCGGGATGGAGCGGCGGAGGTTTGGGCTTCAGCAGGCATGGCGGATAAAAGGGAAAGCAAAAAAACGAGTAGTCGCATAATGAAACAAATGATGCCGGGGTATGCAGCGGCAAAGGTAGCAACAAAAGGCGGTTGGCAGCAGGCAGTTGGCGGCAGCGGGAGGACAAAAGAGGCCAATCTTCGATAGAAAAGGTTAATGTGCCGAACAATTGCAGCCAATTGCCCGGAAAGCATTTACTTTTGATGTCCGAAAGAAACAGCGCGATATTTACCCAAAAAGATAAAATCAAAAAGTTCCTGACCGATAAACTACTGCCACAGTCATGCCTTTAAAACAACCACCATTACCGCAGGTCGGCGACGCGGCGCCGCCATTCCGGGTCCGTACGGATAAGGGCCTGGTCCGTTTTCCCGAATACAGCGCCGGCTATTGGTGTGTATTTTTTGCTCATCCGGCCAATTTTACCTCGGCCTGGACGATGTTTTCCACCTTTCTGGCCATGAAAGAACGTTGGCTGAACGAGCGGAACACCAAAATACTGGGTCTTTCCAACGAACCGATCCGGCAAAACGACTGGTCGGACCGGGCCCGGCGCTACATCGGCATTTACCTGAAAGCGCCGGTGATCGAAGACCTGGACTTCCGCATCGCCCGGCTTTACGGCCTGGCCTCGGGCCGTCGCCCGCACCCCGACTGCGACCGGCTTGCCGTCATTATTGACCCCGCCGGCGTTGTCCGCATGATCATTCATCGCCCCCTGCCGAACATTGAAAGCGCCATAGCCGATCTGGAACGGGCTTTCGACCTCCTCCAGGGGGCCCAACAGCCGGTGAATCCAATCCCCCGGCAAGAACGCGCTGCCGTGTATGAAATCCATGATCAACCGGACACTGTGGAGCATTACAAACCCAAACCCGCTTATTTCCGGCGCGGGAAACTGAATTTGAACTAAAAAAGCCCGCGGCCATCACGCCGCGGGCTTTTTTAGTGGAAGTTATTGAAATGGTTGA
>JAKLJF010000512.1 GCA_023151335.1 Thermoanaerobaculia bacterium
ACACCTCGCGGGCATTGGCCATGCTCACGGGCTGGCCGCCGCCACTGTTGTTGGTCACCGTCAGGATAACGGCTGCCACGTTGGCCGGGCCCACTTCGACGATTTTTTGCTTGAGCGCCGCTGCGTCGAGATTGCCTTTGAACGGCAGGTCGGCGTCGAAATCCCTGGACTCGGGGCAGGGCAGGTCGATGGCCGTGCCGCCCGCGAACTCGATGTTGGCGCGGGTGGTATCAAAGTGGGTGTTGCTGAAAAAGTATTTGCCTTTCCCGCCCAGGTAGCCATACAGGATGCGCTCGGCAGCGCGGCCCTGGTGTGTGGGCAGGATGTGCGGCATGCCCGTCAGGTCATTCACTTCCTCATAAAAACGTTCCCAACTTTTCGCCCCGGCATAAGACTCGTCGCCGAGCATCATGGCCGCCCATTGGCGGTTGCTCATGGCCGAGGTGCCGGAGTCGGTCAGCAGGTCGATCAGTACCTTGTCAGAGGGTAAAAGGAAGGGGTTGTAGTGGGCTTCCTGCAAAAAGAACGCGCGTTCATCCGGCGTCGTGATCCGGATCGGTTCCACCGATTTGATACGGAACGGTTCGATAATCGTTTTAAAATCCATGCGACAAAATTCCGGCAGTGCTCTCTCCCGTTTGAAAAAAAAACTCAATGGTTAAAGTGACGGAAATCATTGCTTTTCTCCTGCCTGGGGCTGCAACTTTATTGCCCCCGTTATTGGGGGCAAATTATCCTAAACCGATCTTCGATGAGCACCCTCCACACAAATGTCGATGCCTGGATTCGCATGGACGCACCGGTTATCCGGGGGCGCCCCTTTCCTTACGGCGAATTCTCATGTACGCCCCTTACACCCGGTGGCCCCGAAAGCGAAAATGACCCGGTCGGGTTCATTCTCAGCCGCGGCAATGAAGTAACATGGGTAGACCCGCAAACCGCCGGCGGAAAATCCCGGCTTTGGGACAGCCTGGTGGAAGAGATGTCGGATACCCTTGGCATCCCCAGCTGAGAAGGCCAAGGGTATCCGAACCCGTTAAACCCGCTCAACCCGTTAAACCCGCTCAACCCGTTAAACCCGCTCAACCCGTTAAACCCGCTTAACCTCCCGAAGTATTCAATCGCAGAAAATTTTGCAGTCCCGTTTGGTCAATCACGCCAATGAGCTCGCCGTGGTCGGCTACTGCTATGATGGCATTGCCGCGTTGCATGAGTATTTGATAGACGGATTGAAGGTCTTGTCCGGCAGATACTACCTTAACGGACGGATGGGCGTACTGACTGATCTCTGCAGACAAGTCGCGTTTTCGCAACGCGGCAATGATGTCCGATTCTTCGAGTACGCCGCTGAGCCGGTCTTCCAGGTCGAACACGAGGAAATGGCGTTCCAGCCCTTGTTGCAGCAGCGTGATGGGCGTTTGCATCCAATCGTTCGATTGCAGGCGGGTGAATTGGGGCCGCATTACATCGCGAGCCTTGAAGCGGCGCAGCAGGTCGTCGAGCCGGACCATGGCGTTTTCCGTCCGGGCCGTGATAAATACAAAAAAACCGATAAACGCCAGGGTAATGCCCATATTTCCAATGCCGGTGACGCCGAGGAAAATAAATAAAACGGCGATAGCCTGACCCAATCGCGCGGCCCAGTGAGTAGCGCGTACGCGACCCAGGCGAATGGCCAGCAGGGCACGGAAAATACGTCCGCCGTCCATAGGAAAGGCCGGTATGAGGTTGAACACCACCAGCCCGATGTTGACCGCCACCAGCGGCGGCAGGAATATCAGCAGGCCGGAGTGCCAGGCGCCGAGTCCTTCACTCTCCACAGGGGGCGTGCCGCTGTCTTCAAAATGGAGGTATTGTTCGAGGAACCAGGTGAACAGGCTCCAGTTATCGCCTGAGAAGATCAGTTTCCCCAATCCAAACAACACAATGGCGATCACCACATTTACCATCGGTCCGGCAATAGCCACAAAAAATTCCTGCTCCGGTTTTTCCGGCATCCTTTCCAGGCGTGCAATGCCCCCGATAGGCGTCAGGATGATGTCCTGGGTATTGACGCCGTACCGCCGGGCAGTGAGGGCATGGCCGTATTCATGCAGTAGTACGCAACCAAAAAGCGACAGGTACAATCCGAACAACCACAATGTATCCGTCAGCTCCAGGTTTTTGGCATAACTTTCCCACAATGGCAATAAAAAAATAAGGCCGAAGGTCCAGTGCAGGTGCACCGGAATCCCCAACCAGGTAAACAATTTAAGCGAACCGCGCATGTATTGAATGTCGAAAGTTATTGGTCGTTATTGGTCATTGGGCGTTGGGCGTCATTAGGCGTCATTAAGCGCATTGTCTGGCTGCTGTTATAAGTGGTCATTTGTTGGTTTCACTTTTTGCCGCCATAACGATGTACTGGTAATCAAGGGCTTCGTTGTCGATTTTTTGAATTTCAAATCCCGCAGATTTCAGCTCGCGTTCTACCTGGCTTACGGCGACTTTAAATTCATCTTCGGGCCCAACCGGGAGGCTGTTTTTCTTAAAATCAATGATCAGCAGATCAGCATGATCTGACATGCCTTTTGACAGTGTTTTCAGGTAATTTACCCGGTTTTCGATGTATCCGTAGGTATTTACCATCACCACGGCATCCGCTTCGCCGGGCTTCAGCATGGGGTCGTCGGGTTTGGCCAGACGGCTTTCAAAGCGATCCTGATATTGTTTGGACAGGCGAACTTTAACGCTGTCCATAAACGCTATGAAACGCGGATCGATGTCTACACCGATCACTTTTTGAGCTTTGGGCAACATGCGGAAAGCGAAATATCCGCTGCCGGCGCCCAGGTCAGCCACTGTTTTCCCTTCCAGATCGCCCAGCAGGGAAATGACCATATCGGGTTTTTGCCAGATGACGCGGTCTTTGCTCTCGTAGTCGGCAATCAGGTTTTCAAAATTGCCGGGGCTTGCTTTGGGTTGACGGGGTTCGACGCGGGTAGAAACCGGGGAAGGGGTCTCACGGGTCATACCCGGCGACTCGGAAGAAACGGGAGGCGCATCGTTCTGGCAGGCCCAAAAGCTGCTCCAGGCTAAGGAAAGGAATAAAAAGTGTCGGGCGCGTTTCATAAGTATTGACTAAAACGCTGCAATAATATGGAAGTTCGCTCAATCGGTTTTTACGGCTCGAAGCACGCCGCCGTTTTTTGGATGTTCGCCGGGAAAAACCGGATGATTTACCCCGGGCAGCGCCACAACTGCTGACTATCTTTGCGCGATTTGAACAACGATTTTTTTCAAAATATCCGCTTTCGCCTTTTTTAATGTCCATCAGCATGTGGGGATTGGTTTTTGTGGCATTTCGGCAGTGTTCAGTGGACAGCAGGCAATTGGCAGCAGGCAGCAGGCAGGGAGCAGCAGACAAGGGGCGGCGGGTTTGGGGGATATTGGCGGAATCTTTCCGGCGGCTTTTCCGGCAGCCTGTGTATGCCGGGCTGTTGTTATTGCTTTTAGTTCCGGCAATCAGTGGTTTGTGGTCGGCCGATCAAGCTTATTGGCTGGAACGCACGCGGGTGCGGTTGCCGTTTTTAGTGTTGCCCTGGGCTTTCGCCAACCTTCCCCGGCTAACGCAGCGGCAATACTGCCTTGTTTTATATGTGCTGGTTTGGACGATGGTGATCCTTTGTGCAGGCGTTGGTATCAATTTCCTGTTACACAAAAAGGAAATTATGTTCGATATGTACCAGGGTCGCCCAATGCCAGTGCCGCGGCACCATATCCGGTTCAGTCTGCTGGTGGCCACGGCTGTTTTTTCCGGCGGCTGGCTGTGGCACAAACATTTTTTCTGGCGCTATACGTGGGAAAAAAAGGCGCTGGGCATAGCTACCGTTTTTTTATTTGCCTTCCTGCATTTTTTGTCCGTTCGCAGCGGTTTGGCGGCGCTGTATGCAGGATTGTTGTTTTCGCTCGCTTATTTCGTATGGCACACCCGGCGCTGGCGGCTTGGATTAGGTCTGCTATTGTTTTTAATACTGGCGCCCTGGATTTCTCTGAACATCCTGCCAAGTTTTAAACAAAAGTATGAATACATGGTGTATGACTGGGGCCGTTACCTCGAAGGAGAAGGGGAAACGTATTCGGATGCAGAGCGCTGGGTATCGCTGATAACCGGCTGGCAGATCTGGAAGGAAAATCCCTGGCTGGGCGCCGGCGCCGGCGACCTTCCGGCAGAAACCTATCGCATTGTACGGGAAAAATACCCGGTCTATGAACCAACCCCAAAACTGCCTCATAACCAGTTTTTGTATATCCTGGCCGGAACCGGGCTGGTCGGCCTGGTCCTGAGTTTGTCCGCTTTTCT
>JAKLJF010000513.1 GCA_023151335.1 Thermoanaerobaculia bacterium
TTCACTTGTTCGATGATATTTAACTCGATCAGACGGTTGAGGCGGGCATCGGACGATTCGATGGCTTTGAGTTCGTTTGCGTGCAGCCGGTAAATATCCTTGATATGGCGGAGCCATTTATTGATAAGGCCGAATGAGTGCCGGCTCATAGCCGCTTTTACGCCGCCACACCCGTAGTGTCCGCACACAACAATATGCCGTACTTCAAGCACTTCGACAGCATACTGCAAAACGCTCATCAGGTTCATGTCGGTATGGATCACCAGATTGGCGATGTTACGGTGAATAAATATTTCCCCCGGATGTGTTTGAGTGATCTCATTCGGCGGTACCCGGCTGTCGGAGCAGCCAATCCAAAGAAATCCGGGCCGTTGAATGTCTACCAAACGTTCAAAAAATTCGGGGTCTTTCTCCACCATTCGTTTAGCCCATGCCTTATTTGCTTGGAGCAGTTGTTCGTACTGTTGCATGAAAAAATATTTTTTAATGAAAAAAACAGGATCACGTCAACAGCTAAGAAGGTGAGGTATTCAGAAGTATTTACAGCAGCAACGGCACAAGGTAAGAGTTTAATTTGAAATGCTGGAAATAAGCTTTTCGTCTTCTGCCGAACGATTTCCCTGAAAAGTGCCAGGGAATAATTAAATCGGGTAAACACCGGGCACACGGGAGTTGTTACTTTTGCCGCTGTTATGGAAAATGTAAAATGCCTCATTATCGGCTCCGGCCCTGCCGGCTACACAGCCGCCATTTATGCCGCACGCGCCGGCCTCAAACCCGTGATGTACACCGGCCCCCAACCCGGCGGGCAATTGATGATCACCAACGACGTGGAAAATTATCCGGGATACCCGGAAGGCCGCATGGGCCCGGAAATGATGGACGATTTCCGGCGCCAGGCCGAGCGCTTCGAAACGGATATCCGCAATGAAATGATCACAAAGGTGGATTTTACCGGCCCCGTACATAAAGTATGGTCGGAAAGCGGACACGAAATCCACTCCCCGGCGGTCATTATCGCCACCGGCGCCAGCGCAAAATGGCTCGGTATTCCCAACGAGGAGCGCCTGCAAAACGCCGGCGTGTCGGCCTGCGCCGTTTGCGACGGCTTTTTCTACCGCAAACAGGAAGTCGCCATCGTTGGCGGCGGTGATACTGCCGCCGAGGAAAGCACCTATCTGGCAAAAATCTGTTCGAAAGTGCACCTGCTGGTACGCCGCGACGAAATGCGGGCCTCCAAGATCATGCAGGAACGGGTGATGAACACGCCAAACCTGATCGTCCACTGGAATACCGAGGCCGAAGAAGTACTCGGCCAGGATGTGGTGGAAGGCGTACGCATTGTGAACAACAAAACCGGCGAAAGATCGGTGCTGCCGGTCACCGGCTTTTTTGTCGCCATCGGCCACAAACCCAACACCGATATCTTTAAAGACTGGCTGACGCTCGACGAAAGCGGTTATATCGTCACCAATCCGGGCCGCACCACCACCAATATCCCCGGCGTATTTGCCTCGGGCGATGCCCAGGACAAAATTTACCGCCAGGCCGTTACGGCAGCCGGCACAGGTTGCATGGCCGCGCTGGATGCGGAAAGATATTTGGTGGAAAAAGGTTTTTGACTTACGACTTACGACTGTAGACTTACGACTTGCGGCCTGAGCTTCGGAGTAGGTTTTCAGATAAAAGGAAGTTTTGTTAATATTGCGGCAAATATTTGCCAACCAACATGAAAGAAAAGGATGAAGAACTATTCAAGCGGTTCAAGCAGTTTGCAATAGCGATCATTCTTTTTGCTAGGAAACTTCCAAAAATACCCGAATACAAAACGATCAGGGATCAAATGATTGATTCCGCCACTTCATCCGCCGCCAATTATCGCGCAGCGGGGAGGGGAAAATCCAACGCTGATTTCATCAATAAACTCAAGATTACAGAGGAGGAATTGGATGAAACCATGTTCTGGCTGGAACTCACAGTAGGTGTGTCGGAAGAATGGCGTCCGGAGATCGCCCCACTATGGAAAGAAGCCAACGAATTGCTTTCCATTACTGTGGCCTCCATAAACACCAGCCGCCGAAAAAAGAAAGAACCATAACCTTGTCCAAGCCCTTCAACCAATGCCAAACCGCTCACGCAAGTCGTAAGTCTAAAGTCGTAAGTCTAAAGTCGTAAGTCTAAAGTCATAAGTCGTATGTCCCGTTTTCGTCCCGGCGTCCTGCATGGCGCAGAAGTCACCGAATTATTTCAGCACGCACTGGAAAATGAATACGCCCTGCCGGCAGTGAATGTTATTGGCACCAACTCGGTGAATGCCGTTTTGGAAACTGCCGCGGCGGTAAAAAGTCCGGTTATTATTCAGTTTTCCAACGGCGGCGCGGCATTTTTTGCCGGAAAAGGGCTGAGCAACGACGGCCAGCGCGCGGCCGTCCTGGGCGGCATTTCCGGCGCCCAGCACGTGCACGCCATGGCCGAAGCATACGGCGTGCCGGTGGTGTTGCACACCGACCACTGCGCCCTGAACATCATCGACTGGGTGAAAGGCCTGCTGGATGCCGGTGAAAAATTTTACGAAAGACACGGCTATCCCCTCTACAGCAGCCACATGCTCGACCTGTCGGAAGAGCCCTTGCACGAAAATATTGAGATCAGCAGCCATTACCTGGCCCGCATGGCGCCACTGGGCATGACGCTCGAAATTGAACTCGGCGTGACCGGCGGCGAAGAAGACGGCGTGGATAATACCGGCGTCGATTCCTCCCGGCTTTATACCCAGCCGCACGAAGTGGCCTACGCTTATGAAGAGTTGAAAAAAGTGAGTCCGCGGTTTACCGTCGCCGCCGCATTCGGCAATGTGCACGGCGTGTACAAACCCGGCAATGTGCGCCTGCAACCGGTGATTCTCAAAAATTCGCAGGACTATATTCGCGAAAAATACGGCCTGCCGGCAGAGAAACCGGTGCATTTCGTATTCCACGGCGGCTCCGGCTCCAGCCAGGAAGAGATACGCGAGGCCATTTCATACGGCGCCATTAAAATGAACATCGACACCGATATGCAATGGGCTTTCTGGGACGGTGTGCGCGGTTTTTACGAAAGTAAAAAAGGTTACCTCCAGGGCCAGATCGGCAACCCCGAAGGCGCCGACAAGCCGAACAAAAAATTCTACGACCCGCGCGTCTGGTTACGCGAAGCGGAAAAATCGTTTGTCTCGCGCCTGAAACAGGCCTTTGAAGATTTGAATTGTATCGGGAGAAACTTGTAGATTGCCGGATATCAGTTGACCGCCGGGAATACGTTTACAAAATTTCTGAAAGTTTCGTAAACGTATTGTACTCCCGCTCATTCCGCTCCATCTGAGCCACATGGCGTTTGGCGTGCTGCGCCAGAAAATAAATGTATTGGTACACGTCGATCTTGCCCAGGTTATTGACACTCATGGTGGTTCTGTACAAAATACCTTCTCCATCGGGCATTTTGTCGAGCCATTCGAGGCAGCGGTTCCGTTGTGTTAGGATCAGCCGGCGGATCTCCGCCATATCCGCCGTTCCGGTCGGCTCCATGTGTTCGGGGCGTATCCATTCAAAGGATTTGTACAGGCCGATTTCGTCCAACTTGTCCCTTTCAAAAACATATTGCGCTAACTCCTGAGCGAGGTCGATGTTGTTGACATTACGCAACGCTTTACCGGCTCCTTTATCGATCAGTTTGAGCAAAAAATGGCTGGTCAATGAAATATGTTCCAGAATCTCATCCACGGTCCAGCCATTGTTTTCCGGGCGGTAATGTCTCAGGGCAACGGGTTTGTCGAACCAGGCGTCAACCTGACGGGTAACAGTGTCCAGCGTGTGCCGGATTTCGAAAATAATTTTCTGAATCATGTGTAATGCAAAATACTTTTACATTTCCGGAAAAGTTCATTTGCGAGACAAATTTTTAAGAATAGAACAATTAACCGCTGCCATGAAAAAAATCATCCTTTGCTTGTCCCTTGTCCTCCTGATCTGCACCGGTCTTTCCGCCCAACCCCTGCCGGTGCGCGAAGTCACCATTTTTAAAAACGGGAAATCGTTGATCCATAAAAACGGCAAGGTGCCGGTCCAAAACAAAAAGTACGCAAGCCGCGATTTGCCGAAGGCGCTCTTCGGTACTTTTTGGGTGGGTTCGGCGGCCGATGAGCTGCAATCCGTGTTCACCTGTGTCGATTCGGTGGAAACCGCCAGCAAACTGGTGACGAAAATGGACTTACTGGAAAAGTACAAGGATAAACCTGTAACTATTTACATGCCGGATGAGCACACTTCAAACATCCGGGCATTCGAAGCCCAATTTGTTTA
>JAKLJF010000514.1 GCA_023151335.1 Thermoanaerobaculia bacterium
CAAATCAACAAATCAACAAATTTTCACTTTCCTCCCCGGCAACTCCGCCCATTCCCGTTGCTTAGGCTCAAGTCCCTGTTTGGTCAATACCCATAGTACCGGCACCCGTGGCCGTATGTTGGGTTTGGCGGCATAGCCGTCGGTAAAATAAATGAAGCCGTCGGGGTATTCGCGGTTGGCCAGCCGGAGCGCATCGTTAAAGTCGGTGCCTCCGCGCCCCGTCACTGTTTCCGGCATTTTGCCTTTGTAGGGGTACTGCCGGTACACTTTGGTATCGGCTTCCAGAATATCTATTTGGGCGCCGGAGCGCCACAGGTGAAAAATTTCCTGAAAGAAAACTTTGAGGTCATCGGGGCCGATGCTGCCGGAGGTATCGATGGCCACCAGCAGCCGTTGGCGGTGCCGGATTTTCAGACCGGGCACAGAGCCGTAGCGTTTTGAAGGGCGTTTGATCGTATTTTTCAACCGCGTTTTGACGGCGCTTTCCGAAAACAGGCGCAGCAGTTGTTGCCAATGCAGCCGGGGAGCCGCACGGGGAAGTATATCGTCCAGCACTTCCCGTACTTCTCCCGGCAGAGCGCCCCAGGCATGCGCACTGGTGCGCTGGTGTGCGGTGCGCAGCAGGCTGTCGAGGTGGAGTTCAGCGGCGTCGCGTTCCAGTTCGCTGTGGCTGCGGATCTCGCGCCAGGGTTGGTGCCGTTCCAGACCGTTCGAGTCGGAGCGAATGTTGCTGAGCGTTTCCTGGTCGGGTGTGCCCGAGGCTTTCCCGCCACGCCCCTGACGCAGGTCTTCCAGTTTTTTATAATAATAAAACCAGGTTTGGCCGGCTTGAAGGGCCAGGTTTGGGAAGGACTCGGGAAAAATACTGTCGGCGGGTAGTTGCGCCCGGTCAACGTACTGGTTGACCACCAGGTCGAACGCAACGTTCATCAGCATGGGGTCCAGAAATGGTTCCCGTATAAAAAGATGCCGGAAGACCAGGTGCAATATTTCGTGTTTGACAACGCCGTAGCGGTGTGCAGGATTGGTGAGTTGGGTATCCCAGAACCGGGCATTAACATACAGCGTCAGCGCGTTATGGCCCAGCCCTACGGCCAGGGTCTCCACGGGATGACCTTTAGCCACCACCTCTTTGTTCAAACTGCCAAACACGTGCGCGTAAAACGGCTCGCGCAACAACAGGTCGATGCCGGTGCGGGCCAACTCGTCAAGAATTCTCGATGCGGTATTCGTCGTATATTCCAAATTCTGTTGATTTTTGCCTACTGCCTACTGATCACTTCCCCCCTGTCAGTTTAAAATTCCCCGGGAAACGGGTTTGCATTTTCAGGTCGAGTTCCTCCAGGTTGCGGAGCGGTTCGAGGTTGAGTTCAATTTTCCGGAAAGGATTATTGCTGAGTTCCAGCAAGCGCAATCCGGTACATTCGGACAGGAAGGCCGGCAGGGTTTCCAGCTGGTTAAAACGGACGTTGAGGCGTTCCAGTTTTGGCGAATGCTGCAAAAAATCCAGTTGGCCGAGGCCGCAACGGACAAGGGTGGCTTCCCGCAGGCCAGGAAAGGGCCCTAACCGCGATTCATTCCCGTAAGGCCCACCTTCGGGTACCTGCATAGGGTAGCGGGGCCGGTAGTTACCCTTCCGGATGATAAATGCAGTGAGGTGTGGCAGTGCAAACAAGGCTACCGGGAATGTTTCGATCCGGATATTTTCGATGATCAGAATTTCGAGCGGCATTTGCAGCAGCAGCGGAACGGCATCGGGCAGGTCGAAATCCTTGTGCGCCGGCAGGGCAACAAAGCGCAGAAAATCGAGGGTGACAATGGCCGGCGAGAGCCGGTTGACGGCAAGCCGGCGCAGGTCGAGGGTCTGGTGCGCCACCAGGGCATTGCTGCCTTGTCCGGGCCGGTTGCGGTGCCAGAGGCACATTTTGCTGGCCAGCAGCAGGTCGAACAAGTCTATTTCATCGCTTTGATAGCGGCTGAAATATTCCGCCTCGTCGTAGTGGTAAGCCGCGGATTCGCGCAGTTTTTGGGCGTGTTTCACGGTGTTTGCAGAAGCAAAGCGCTGAAGCAGGCCCATTGCGCGGCCGGAGACCTCCCGGGTCGGGTGAAATACCGAAATACCGAATAAATAGCCCAGCAGCCGGCGGTTTACGCCGCCGCCTTCGATGAGTTCGAGCAACAAGGGGCAATTGTCCGTGGCGGTATCGCGCAACAGCCGTGTTATTTGCAACGTGTATGCGCCATCCGCATCCGCCCCGAGATATTGTCCTTGCTGATTCATGTAAGCTAAGAAAAAGACAAATTGGCAAGCCGTTTGTTTTTATATTTTCAATATTTTTTGAAAACAAAATACCGGTAATTGACATTTAATATGCAGGTTTTATCCGAACGCCTAACTTACTTAACTGCTTGAAACTATCATTTATGGAAATCCAGGAAGGCAAACAGAAATTCATCGAGTCATGGGGTAAAATGGCCAGCGATTGGGGGATCAATCGCACCATGGCCCAGGTGCACGCCCTGCTGCTGATCGCTCCGGAGCCCCTTACGGCCGACGAAGTGATGGAAGGTCTGTCCATTTCACGGGGCAACGCCAACATGAACCTGCGCGCCCTGATGGATTGGGGATTGGTACACAAGCAATTAAAATCGGGCGAACGCAAAGAATACTTTTACGCTGAAAAGGATATGTGGACGGTGGTCCGGCAGATCATTGTGCACCGGAAAAAGAAAGAACTGGAACCCATGCTGAAAGTGCTCGACGAAGTGGCCAACGTGGAACCCAATTGCCCCGAATCGGAGACGTTCTGCAATGTAGTGAAAGACATCCGGATGTTGTCCAACAAAGCCAACCAAACCCTGGATACCCTGATAAAGGCAGATTCCGGCTGGTTTTCCAATATTTTCCTGAGAATGGTAAGGTAATCGACTTACGACTTACGACTTACGACTTACGACTTACGACTTACGACTTACGACTTACGACTTGCGCAACAACCCTATGGTTGCGGCAAGCAAGGGGTTGCCGGCTTTCCACACCTGAAAATAGGGGGTCAGTTTTCCACCAAAGGCGCGCAGGGCGCGTTCAATGCCCGGTTCCATACTGCCTTCAAAATCAAGGCTCAGGCCGCGCTCTGCACAAAAAAGGATAGCCTGCCAGTACAGGCCGTGCAGCGCTCTCGAACGCCGGCCCAATACAGGATCAAAACCGGATAACAACAGGGTCGCCTGACGGGTATCATAAGCGAGGTACAAAGCGGCATGCGGCGCGCCGCTTGTCCGGTCGCGGGCAATAAAACACGCGGATTGGTTCCTTTCCGCCAGCGCGGCGTGCAGCTTGTCAAAAGGCGCCCGCCGGTACGGTTGCCGCAACCCTTTCCTGTTGAAGGATCGTTGATTGAGCCAAAACAAAAGGCCGGGGTCATATTCCCGGACGATCTCCGTTTCTCTTTCCGCCGTCCTGAGATCGGTGCGCAATTTGTTTTTCAAATTCTTGTATAGATCCTCCGTATAACCCGTACCGGGCAGCACATAGGTGTACCGCGTCGTTTGGTGAAAACCGGCCCAATAAAAAGGCAGCCAGTTTTGAATCTCTGGCAGGAAATTTTGTTGAAAAAAGGCAAAACGTGGCAGTTGGGCGATGAGCGATGCCATCACCTGGTGCTCAAAGCCGTAACGGCTGTTTTCTTTAAAATCGGGATTGTCCGGGTAAACCAGCCAGGGGCCGGCGTAAGTCGTGAAAGGCGGCAATTGGATCACTGGAAATCCCCAACGGCGCGTCAAAAAAATGGGCAAGGCGCCCCTGACCCGTCCGCCCTTGTCGTAAGATAATACGGCCGACCAACGGTCGGCGTTACAGACGGCGTCGAGCCACCAGGGCTGCAATTGCAGCGGCACGTACTCCGCCCGGCAGAATTCTGAATATGGCGCTTTGCCGGAAGACATTGTTTAATACCTTAGCTGGTGAGGTTGGAAGGTTTCTAACCAGAAACCCTCCAACCAGAAACCCTCCAACCTCACAATGATATGACACTTCGCGAATTCTTCGACTATCTCGGCGCCCACCCGCTTACCGTAGTGGGTTTTTTCCTGCTCATTCCGCTTATTGCCTTGTTGGCCGGCTGGATAGGGCGCGGTGAAGGACATCTTTCGCCGTGGCGGTATTTATATTCCCTGCTGGTATATGCCGTTTGTATCCCCGGCATTTTTTCCATAACCCTCAGCGTGTACCTGTTCCTGTTCGAACGGGGCGGCAGTATTATGAACCTCAACCTGCTGACCCAGGTGGCGCCGGCACTATCCATGATACTGACGCTCGGGATTATCCGCCGGA
>JAKLJF010000515.1 GCA_023151335.1 Thermoanaerobaculia bacterium
TAATAGATGCTGCCGTCGGGCATCAGCACGCCGAGGTCGGTGCCGCCGAGCGGTTCTGGTGAGTTCATAACGATGTCCCACTTGCCTTGCTCGGTTTCCGGTTCGAGTTGCGCGTCGTGGATGATCGTGCCCAGAATGCCTGTCGTGGCGTTTTGGAAATAGGCGAAGCCGGGTTTGGCTACACCGAAAAACAGGTATGGGCCACCGCCAGGCAGATTTTCAAATAAATATTTGCCGCTTGCGTCGGTGCGGGCTTCCCAAAGCCAAGAGGTATCCGCGTTGAACAACGTGATGCGGGCATTGACAACGGGTGCGCCGGCGGGGTTGGTGATAGTGCCAGTGAGGGTTTGGGCGGAAGAATAGCCACAAACCAGTACAAAAAGAGCGGTAAACAGGGTAGGGGTGTGACGCATGGAGGTGGATTTAAAATTGTGATTACGAGTTTCTAAAAAGCGCTATTCGAAACGCTGAATTCTACGGAATGAAGTTTGGCCGCTCGTCGGTTAGCCTTTAATTTTCAAGGGCAACCGAATTTTCAATTTCTCCCATGCCACTGCAATAGTTCCCTCGTTGTTGCCGGTATTATCCACGAAATATTGGAGTCGTTCTGTGTGTGTATTGATTTCGGGCGTAACCTGGATGCGCACCAAATCTTCCTTTTGGTCGTACTCATTGGCTAAGTGCTGCTCCCATTTTTTATTAAGGATGACAGTCCAGAACTCCCTTCCGGGAATGGTAAAAAAAGCGTATTTGCCCGCCGGGATTTGTACGCCGTTTACTTCAAAGTTTTGGCTGATTGCCACGTTCGTGGCGTCGTGACCGCCCGTCACCCATACCTCGCCATAAGGCACGAGGCCACCCCAGATAATGCGCCCGCGCACTTTGGGCGAATAGTAGTTGATATTCACCGAGGCGCTGCCGATCTTTCCCGCTACAGCGGACTTGACACTTCGTTTGGTTGTATCGTTGGTCAATGCGTTGGGATTGTAACAGACTTCCTGCTCGTCGGTGTCGTTTGCTTTGGAAGCAGGCTTTTCGCCGCAAGCGGCAATCAGGTATGTAATGCCGATTAACAGATTGAAAAACAGGTATTTCATGCGAGTATGTTAATTGGTTAAAAATTATTTGCGATGGTGATTTTTACCCGGTTTATCCTTGTGTTCCGGTATTTGATTCCCTTATTTTTTTACAAAGGTCCGCCCGGCGATTATCCTCCCGTTTTCGCCCATGATTTTCAGGAAGTATATTCCGGTAGCCAGGCGTTGTACCGGGATACGCTGGTCGGGCGAAATATCTTGCCGTAAGACCGAATCGCCGGCTTCTGAAAAAATTTCCACTTCTATTTTGCCCTTCGGTGGCTGCGCATGGAATTGTACGGTCAGAAAATCCGCTACCGGGTTCGGCAGAATTTGGACGGGATTGCCTGCTGCCGCTTCCGAAGTTGCGCTGTGGTGTTGGATGTAAATGGCCGCCGCGTTTTGGTACCACAAAACTTCAGGCGCGGGCGCATAATAGTTGACCCGAATGCTGTCTTCGCCGTTCAGGGCGGGTTGGAGCATCACGCCGAAACTTTCGCCAGGCAGCAGGTCGAGCGTATCGATAAGCATGGCCGGTATCTGTGGCTCGCCGTTGCGGACGACCACCGTCGCCAACACCATTTCCGGGAAAACCACCTCGCGGCGCCCCACGCCGGAATGGGTCACGGTAAGGAAAACAGGCAATTGATCGAGCGCCGTCAAAATCGCGACGTCGCCGGTGTAATCGCCCAACGCATCGCCGGACCGGCCGTTGATGAGGAAATAATCCGGCAAAAATGACGGCAGATTGCCCGGTTTCGGTGGATTCAAGCGCCATTCTTTATCAATTTCGCCCAGAAGCCAATGATAATCCTTGAAAAACTTGGGGCCGCCTGTATAAACTCTCTTCTCTCCGCCAGCCACCAGAACGGTAAGTAGCCCCGCCATACCCATTTGCCCGTGAATAGGATTTTGCAAGCCGCAGTGATAATAATAATCGCCTACTGCGTTTGCCCGAAAAGAAAAGACACCTGTGTTACCTGGTTGGACGATCAGCGGGTTCATCGGCTCGCCGTTGTTGGAAGTGTCGCTTCCGAAGCCGTGTAAGTGAAAGGTGTGCGCCATACTACCGGCATTGTACACGCCTACCCGTACACTGTCGCCTTCTTCGACAACAAGCCTCGGGCCGGGGTAGCCTGCGGGACTGCCGGGTATTTGAAAACTCCAAACAGGCAAGTTCGATCCGTCGGGCATTTCTACAGTGCCGTCTTCGGAAGTCGTCAGTTCAATGGTTTTGACCGGCTGTGCCGACAGACTTGCCGACAAAAAAAATACAATCCAAACGCTCCAATTTTTCATTGACAAGATTTTTAAATCGCTTCAAGGTAATTTGACTACACGGGCCGTATACGCCCTGCCGACGGATTGAACGGTAAAAAAAAGAAAACCGGGTGGCAACCCTGTAAGGTCGAGCACCGGCGATGGATAAGCGGCGTACTCACCGTAATCCCGGAGCGGTCTGCCCAACGCATCGTAAGCGCGGATATGCACCGGAGCGATCCGGTCCGGCGGAGTCAGTAATTGTATGCGGTCGATGGCAGGATTGGGGAAGAATCGTACCGGTTCCGTCGCAGCTTCCGGCTCGCCGGTAACTGTGACAGTCCCGCCATCGCCGACATAGAGGTCGTCGATGTACAGGTTGTTTCCGCCATCGGTCACGTTTACGAGACGGATTTTGACGTACTGTTCCATTCGGTAGGCATTGAGGTTGATCGTCGCTTGTTTCCACTGGGAAGCATCGGGGATAAACGGCGTAGTCTGCGTAGGGCCGGTAACGAGTGTAGCGCCCGATTTAGTCAATATCTGCGTATAGTTGAACCCGCAATCTTTCGACAGTTGCACGATGAGTTCGTCGGAGTAGTTCGCATCGCTGCGGGCGTAGGCCCACCAGAATGTCATACGCACCATAGAATCCGGGTGAGCGGTCGTGAGATCGAGGAAAGGCAATTCGAGTTCGTCGCGGGTGCCGTAGTTGGTGTTGATGAGGTTATTAATGCGTATGGAGAAGGGCGCGCTTTTAGCGGCGGCGGAGTCGAGTTCCCAGGCAATGCCGCCGTCGGGGTTGATGATAGCGATACCGTCGGGCGGGTACAGTCCGTCGTCGAAGTTGCGGGCGAAAGGCAGCGGCGTTCCGATGCCGGGTTCGGTGACTTCGATGTAATTATCGATTGTAAGCGTGTCGCTGCCGTTGGCATTGGTGGCGATGAGCGTCACCGGGTAAATGCCGACTGTGTTATATTTTACCGTTGGGTTTTGGAGGGTGGAAGTGGCAGGCGTTCCGTTGGGAAACGACCATTGCCAGGCAGTAGCCGTATTGAGGGAACGATCCATAAAATAGACCTGGTTGCCGGTGCAGACGGTGGGCGTAAGGGTCACAAAATCAGCCGCGACGGAACAAAAGGCAGGGGCTTGGTAAGCAGAATCGCAGCCGGTGGCGGCGAGGTTGGCCGGCGACCAAATGAGGGTGCGCACCGTGTCGAGCGTAGCCAGGATGCGCTCTTTTTGCCCTTGCGTGAACTTATTTTTGCAGTCGTCGGGCGAATAATCCATATAGTTGTGCACCTGGTCCGGTAGGTTGGGGCTATCGTTGGCGCAGGAGTTTGCATTCAGATTACAGGTATAGTTGGGATTGGCAACGGGCGGTGTGTCGCATACATAGTCGCCGTCGGCGCAGGTGTCCTGCCCGCAGCCGCCGTTGAAGGTGTGGTAAAGACCGAACCAGTGGCCAAGTTCATGGGTGGTCGTGCGCCCGCCGGAAGCCGCAGCAGTACCTATGTCGCCGAACAGGTTGGCGCGCACCACGATTCCGTCCTCGTCTGGTGGAGTATAGGGGAAAGAAGAATAGCCGCCTACCCCTCCCGTGATGCTTTTCACCACGTACACGTTGAGGTAGCGCGTATTGTCCCAGAACGACAGTTGTTTAAGAGATGCCCGGTCCACGGGTTTGTGCGCGGTGAGCGGTGTTTTTATGCGTACGATGCCATTCGTACAGCGACTTTGCGGGTCTTTTTTCGCCAGACAAAAACGCACACGGGAGTCCACGCCGTCACCGTCGCCGGGAGTGCCGGGCAGTTTGCCGTAGTCTTCGTTGAGAATGCGGATTTGGCTTTCTATTTGTGCTGGCGAGATATTTTCCGTACCGCCATTATGGATGACATGTACAACTACGGGGATGATGCGGATGCTGTCGCCCGATTCATGGTTTTCTGCCAGGTCAAGTATCCGTTTGTGCAAACCCGCGCGAATG
>JAKLJF010000516.1:0-3898 GCA_023151335.1 Thermoanaerobaculia bacterium
GCCAGTTGTCTGCCGCTGGCCCGCTCTTCCTGCTCCACGACGTCGCCGATAATTGCATTGGGCAGGATACCGAAAACAGCGAGCGGAAAGGCGGCTGCGACAGCCAGGCCGTACAACAAAACCTGTTTGGGCAGCGGAATAATCCGGATGGCGGCAACAAGGGCGTATATCACGGCAAATACCCAAAATGCTGTCAGCACCAGCCGTTTTTTACCCATTTTCCGGGCAGCTATATTTACCGGCGCGTACAGGATAAAACTGGCGGCAAAACTCAGCAGCGAAAAGAGAAAAGCATAACTTTTATCCAGTTCCAGCAGCAGGGTGGTATAAAACCCGATGCCGAGTTGAATAAACGTCAGCGCCAGCCAGTAAAGCAGATCGGAGATCAGGAACTGCCGGAAATTTTGATTCTTGAATACAGCGGAAAGTGCCTGGCGCAGGCCGTGTTCGGAAGGCACCTGGCGCGCGTACCGTTTTTCATTTAAAAACAACGCCGGCAGCAGCAAAAATACCAGGGCTATCGCATTTAACAGTAGTAAAGCCTGCTGAAAGGCATGCAGGGGTGTTTCCCCTTGCCGTTCGAAAAAACTCTGCAGGGCATAAGCGCTGTTGCCCAGCACAAAACCCAGGGCCCAGGTGACCGATAACAACGTGCTGATCAGCATCCGGTCCCTGGCCGAATGGCCCAGCTCGGCTATCAGCGCGGTGTATGGAATTACATACACGGTAAAGAAAAAATAGTACACGCCGAGACACAGGGCCAGCCACACAAAATTGCCGGCACTTTCGGCGCCGGATATGGGATAAAACACAAAAAATGCGCTTACCACAAACGGCGCCGCGCCCACCAGCATAAACCAGCGCCGTTTGCCCTGCCGCGCCGTGGAGCGGTCGCTCCAGTTGGCCACTACCGGATCGATCAGCGCGTCGAAAAAACGCCCCGCTGCGCTCAGCAAACCGATCAGGGTGAACACGCCCACCACGGCGCCCTGATGGATGAACGTTGGGAAAATCGCCGTTCCCGTTTCCGGCGGCATATAGAAATAGATCAGCAGATTGGCCACGCTGTAGCTGGCCAGCGACCAGCCCAACTGGCCGGCAGCATACACCAGCAGTACCCGCCGCGGAGGCGGAACTGGGGACGCGGGGGAATCGGGAGCCTGACGCATATAACACCCGTACCGGGCAGGACCGTTTATTTGAACGGATTGGCAATGTCCGGATTATTGATGAAATCCGGGTCGGTCAGGGTATGTAAAAATTTCACAATGGCTCTTTTCTGGTATGCGGTCAGGCCCGAATATTTTACCGGATTGGTACCGGGTATCGGGAATCCCAGCTGCCGGATGACCGGGTCTTCGTTGGAAACGCCCTTGCCGTTCTTGCTGTAATGATCCAGCACCTCTTCCAGCGTCTGAAAGCGCCCGTCGTGCATGTACGGGGCGGTCATGGCGACGTTGCGCAGGGTGGGCGAAGCAAAGCGGCCGTTGTCGTTGATATTGCCTGTCACTTCTCCCCGGCCTTTGTCCTTGAAGTCGTTCAGCGAGGCCACGGAGTCGAGGCCGTTGTTGAAAAAGCTGAAACCGGTATTGGTAATGCCGCCGTGGCAGTGAAAGCATTGCGCATCGGGTAACCCAACCGGACCGCCTTCGTCAAAAAACATCAGCTTGCCGTCCAGTTCTTCATCGTCCAGCGCGTCGGGGTCGCCGTTCAGGTAGCGGTCGAATTTCGATTTCCCGCTGCTGATCAGGATGCGTTCGAACTGGGCGATAGCCTTGGCTGCCATTTCTTTGGTGATCTGCTTTCTCGAAGTGATCCCGAAAGCTTTGCGGAAATAGGCCGGGTAAGCAGGGTGTTTTCTCAGTTTGTCCAGCACGTTGGCCCAGGTATTGTGCATTTCGATGGGGTCTTCCACCGGGCGCAGGGCTTGGTCTTCCAGCGAGGGCGAGCGCCCGTCCCAGAACAAGGGGCGCGATACATAGCCCACATTCAGCAGGCTCATGGAACTGCGGCGCCCGGCGATGCCGTCGATACCCGTCGAAACGGCTTTATTGTCGGTAAAGCTGCCTTCCGGCAAATGGCAGGACGCGCAGGATTGGGTGCTGTCGGCTGACAAAAGCGGATCATAAAACAGGCGGCGGCCCAACTGAATGCCATCCACGGTCACCGGATTGTCGGCGGGTACCGGCATTTCGGGAAATTTCGGCGGTTTGGGGATGGCGTATGGTTTGGGGTCGTACGGAATGGCCACAAGGTCGGCATCCTCATCGTTCGGTGGCGGATCATCTTTTTTGCAGGCGTCCAATACAATGAATGTCAGTAACAGGAGCGCAAGCGCCCAAATTTTGGCGGTTCGGCCAGGCATGTATTTTTCCATAATCGATGCTGCTCTTACTGGGTTACGCGCGTTGCATAATCAAAGTTATCCATTAAAATGGCGGCCACGATCACGTTGCCGATGTCGTTGGAAGTGAACTGATTCTCCGGAATGGTCATGTCGAACCAGGCGCCGTTGATGGTAAACAGTTTTTTCAGGTCAAATTCCACGGTGGCCGCAGCGCCTTCTTCCACCCGGATCGGCGTATTGAAGGTGTAGGTGCGGTACACCTCGTCGGAGCCGCAGTGATAGATCAGGGATGTCCCGAAAACGCCGCTGTTATTCAGGTCGGCTTTGCCTTCAATTTTGTTGAAGATATAACTGGCCCAGCCCAGCCAGTATTCGTTTTCCCGGCTCAGGGGGTGTGTGCTGGAGAAGTCGCCGGGTTGTTTGGCATTCAGGTCGGGGCTGACGCCGTAACCGATGCGGATGCCGGTGTAGTCGCCGTCGGGTACGCCGCTGAACTTAACGGGCACCTCCACCGCGAGATCGTTCGGCGCCGAATCGGGGGTAAAATCCACCCACTCGATGTCCGATAATTTGTATTCTTCGTTGCCCTTCAACAGGGTAATGTCGGAAAGAAAAGTGTTGAACCGGCTGAACTGGACTTTATAGGTAGCGTAGTCGTAGTTTTTATACTTTTCCAACGGCTGGCCGTCGTACAGGGATTTGAACGTGAGGGTGAAATCGGAAGTCGGCGGTAAGACCGGGTCGGTGGTTCCGTCGCAGCCGGCCAAAAAGAGCGCGGCAAAAAATGAAGCGTTCAGCAATAATTTCTTCATCATATTTTAATGTGTTAAATGTTCCGGTTTGGGCCGGCAAAATTGCCGGATTTATCATTGATAAACATGAAAAACATTCGGCAAGTTGGCGACAATCTGCGATTTCCACTGCAAAATGTCCGGGTTGGACAAATCCACGTCGCGAAACAGTTCGCGGTAATCGGCCCGCACCCGCAACAGAAAATCATAGCCGCTTTCGTGCCGCAGAATACCGTCTTTTTTAACCACGATATTGTCCAAATCAGGACGTCCGAAGACAAGGGTGTCGGGTTGGGTGGTAGCCAGTGTGTCGCGGGTTAATACCAATTGAAGAGCTACAAACCCGGTATCGCGCCCCCGCCACAAATTTTCGGATTGCAGCCGCAGGGGGTGGTTCGCCGGCGCCAGACCCGGAATGACCGCCTGCGCCGCCGCGGGCACGCCTACCCGGAATTGCACCGATTCGAATGCGCCGCCGGGCCGGAAAGTGCCCAGGTTGTACGCCGTGCTGCTGCGCCGGATGACCTGAAAATCGTTGACCAGGGTAACATTCACGGTATCGCCGGAAGGCCCCCACGATTTAAACGGCAAGGTGTCGGAAACGGCAACGGGCACGCCGTTCTGGTATAAACGTATGTCGGACAAGTAATAAACGATGCTTTTCATCCGGAACCATTTGCCCGGACTGTATTCGTAAGCCGTGTCAGGTTTCCATACCAGCGTGCCAAACCGCGGCAACAGCGAATCGATGCGCAACTGC
>JAKLJF010000516.1:3946-4316 GCA_023151335.1 Thermoanaerobaculia bacterium
AGGCAGGCTTTTCGGGGTTCGTTGCAGCCATGAAGGGCTAAAAAGCAAAAAACAAGGGGCAAAGCCAGCCATTTCAAGGATTCAGTATTTATTTTTTGCATAAAAACATAAAGCGCCTTCCGGGCCGGTAGTATTGCTGAATAAACAAAAGTGCCTCCCCCCTAAACCCCCTAAACCATCTAAACCTCATAAACCCTCATAAACCCTCATACCCCTCCTTGGTTTATTTGCGTTCGATCTCCCGCATCATCTGTTTCACGATCTGTTTGAGTTGGGAGGAAAATTCCTTTTCCAGTATCCAGAAATAGTAGTTTTTGTCTTTGGCCAGCACCTCCCGGACGGGTTGCCCCACGTATTTTCCAAAGTTGAA
>JAKLJF010000517.1:0-242 GCA_023151335.1 Thermoanaerobaculia bacterium
GATGCGCAGGGTGACGCCGTTGCGGCACAGGAACTCATACGCGCCGTCGCGCCAGCGGACGCCAATGACTTCATCGGGCGTGACGATTTCATAAACGTCGTCGTATCGGGTGCTGACATCAGCTTCACTGAAGGCTATTTCCGAGGGAGGAGAAGGTTCAAGTGGCGCGAGGGGCGCTTCCGGTTCCTGGCCGGCGGGTTCGTTTTTTTCCATGAGGGCAAAATTCGGTTACTCCTGACGGA
>JAKLJF010000517.1:252-3934 GCA_023151335.1 Thermoanaerobaculia bacterium
GTCAGGCCGGATGATTTTCCTGAAATTGCTTCCTGAAAATTAACCTGCGCATTATCCAGTTTTAAATCCTGGTCGATGGCGCCGAACCGTCCGGAAGGCAGCGGTTTATGGAAAAACAAGCCCAGTTCCAGATGCCGGACAGGTTTGAACCCCACGCCAATACTCCAGCGGGTATCCCATTCGCGGAATTGTTCGCTGACTTCATTGTTCAGTTTTTTGCCGGAATCGCCGTCCAGAACGGTGTATACTTTGTTGTTGCTGAGCGTACGGTCGCCGGTTTCCACGTAAAGGTTATTGCCGATGGCTACCCCGCCGAATACGCGCAGTTTTGAAATCGGTTGCCAGAAAGCCAGAACCGGCATTTCTACGCGATGAAGCCGGCCAATGGGAATAAAAACCGGCGAAGGGTCGGCAGATCCCTGGGCGGTACCCGGCGAATGGAAGTTATTATTATCCAGGGCTACCCGCTGATCGCCGGTTACATCCACATAGGATATGGCCGAAAGAGAGACTACCGGGCGCTCGTCAGTGGCCAACTGATGAAATTGGTACCCTATGCCCGAGCGCAGGCCCCATTTTTTCAGCGGTTGCCATTCGGCGCTCAGGCCTGCGCCTGCTCCGGCATAATCGCCTTTGCTATCGGACATCACACCGGCATTTGCGCCAAAGGCCCAGGTCGATTTTTTATTGTCGCGCAGCGGGTCAATGGGTTTGGGCGGCATGACGAACGACGTCACAGCGGTGGTATCCGCGGCAGCGGCAGGCGCAAAGACGCCGGCAATGGTATTTGGGGCTGGCATTTCGCCGGGCTCTCCGGTTTGAACTGTTTCGGGGTGGCTGGCAGTCTCTATATCCTGAAGTGTGGTTTCGGTAACCGAATTGGTGCTTTCCGGCGTTTTCAATGCATTTCCGGCGCCCAATGGCTCAAAAGTCGGATTCGCTCCGCCTGGTTGCAGAGAAACCTGTCCTGTAGTTGAGGTGGCGGTTTCCCGGTCTGTTGCGCCGTTGAAATGCGGTGAAGCGGTTTGATATGCCGAACTGAGCAAGTGCCGTTCTGTTTTTTTCGTGGCGTTATACCGGAGCCGTCCGGCCGGCATATCGTTGTTTGCGGCGGGTACCGTGGGCCGGGCATTTTTTTCCGGAATTTCCGCCATTTGTTTATCCTGAATGGCCGCCCCGGTGGATGGCGACACAACGATGGGTTTAACGTCGGCGAGCTCGGAGGGGGCGCCGGCACCCTGCCGAAATATCAGCCAACCCAGTGCGCCGGCTGCCGGGACAAGCAGCGCAAATATCCACAGCAGTGCAACGGGGCGGCGGCGGCGTTCCTCCGGCATTTCCCGGTCGAGCGCCTCTCGCATGGCATGCCACCCCCGGCTGGCCAGTTTTTTATCCGATTTGTATAAATTGCGATCCATTTTTTCTTTT
Organism: Thermoanaerobaculia bacterium; assembly: GCA_023151335.1. Taxonomy (GTDB): domain Bacteria; phylum Bacteroidota; class Bacteroidia; order Chitinophagales; family Saprospiraceae; genus M3007. The sequence continues at coordinate 1,681 of JAKLJF010000517.1, forward strand.
TTTCTGCCTCTGGCGAAATTGTTTTTTTCTGAGGGTATCAGATGTCGATTGATTAAGCAAATTTTTCCCGTCGGACAACTTCCCTTTCCAGGGCTTCCAGCATTTCCCGCAGTTTTTGGCGGGCAGTCGAGAGATGCCATTTGGAGGTTCCTTCGCTGATGCTCAAATTGTCGGCAATTTCTGCGTGCGAGTATCCTTCGATGGCATACAACCGGAATACTTCCTGAGATACGGGCGGCAGAGCGCTGACGGCTTTCAGTATCTCCTCTTCGTAAAACACCTCATGTCCGCGCTCGGGTACCACGTCGTCGCGTTCTTCCAACACCAGAAAATGCAGATAACGCGCGTTGTCGCGGTAGTAATCGGCCATACTGTGATATACCAGCCGGCGCACCCAACCTTCCAGGCTTCCTTTAAAGGCGTAGGTGTGCAGCTTTTTAAAAACCCGAAGGAAGCCGTTGTTCACAATTTCGATGGCCGTGTCCTCATCACGGGTATAGCGCAGGCACATGCGCAGCATTTCAGGGAAAAATCGCTTGTAAAAGGCTTCCTGCATACGCCGGTCATTGCGTATGCAACCTTCTATCAACTCCTGATCCGTGTAATTTTTTTTACCAAATAAACGCATGCGCCGTTTTTCGCTGTTCGGTTCGTTTATAAAAGCAGTCCTAAGCCCAATACCAAACGTTTGTGCAGGATGCGGTCGGTTCCGCGAATGCCGCCCTCGGGCCCGCCCCAGTTAGACGCCCAATCGCGGTATTTACGTTGCAGCCGGAACCCTCCGTGTACGATTAAATGATTGCCCACACGGTATCCGATTTCCGCCTGTGTCATCCATCCTCCCCTCCACGTATCGGTGTATCCCCATCGTTGCCCAATATTTTTTCCGGTAAAACCCCAACCCGCGGCAAGGCTAAAGTACGGTGTAAGCCGTTTTGGTTGCACGTAGCCCCGTATTTCTGCAAAAAGCGGGTAAACAGAAACGTCGGAGCCGTCCGGGTCGAATCGTTCGATACCGGTTCCCAAACCCACGCCAAGCAGCCGGGAAAACATCCAGCCGCTGGAATGTTGGATCTGCAGACCAACGTTTTCAAGGCCGTAGTATGCCTGGCCGAGCAAGACGCTGCCCCTTGTATGGTGATAGAGTCCACGCTCTTTAAAGGAGTAAGGCCGCGGCTCCTGCCTGGCGCCTTTGGCGCCCCGGCAATCCTGAACAATCCTTTTGACGTCTTTACGCGGCAGGTGGAAAACCGCTCCGCCCCAGGATTGAAACACCAGGGTATCGCCGCCGGGTTTGATTTCCGTGATCTGGCCCGTCAGGCGATTTCCGCCTGATATGTACAGCACATCACGGCAGTCGGGTTTGTCCTGCCCCCGAAGGGGCCGGGGCTGCCACAACAGCGGCAGCAGCAGCCCCAGACCGAGTAATCGTGTGTTTATTTTCATGGCTCCGGTATCAGGGAGTTACGCTTATCCGGCTAATTTCTTTCGGTGCTGTGGGGTCGCTGAGGTCGTACTGGTAGAAACCATCGTCGCCCACTACCAACAGGTGCGTTTCGTCCATGGCGATCACATCGTAGGTTTTAATACCGGCGATATGGGCCAGGAGTTTCATATTCAGGGGGTCTTCCTTGTCGTACACTTTCAGGCCATCGTCGCAAAGGTACAGGTATTTGCCGGCTACTGACAGGCCTTTGGGATTCTTCATCGGGTATGTTTTGCGCAGGCTGGCCGACGGCAAATTGCGAATATCGATCACATCGAGCTGATTCACCGGGGTGGTTACGCCGTTGCGGCACTCGGCCCCGTCGCGAATGGTTACGTAAGCGTTTGCTTCATCGCAGACCACGGGGTCGCAGCCCGTAGCATGGGAGAACGCGGCTTCGAGCTGCGGTTGTGCCGGGTTGGTGGCGTTAAAGATAAAAACGCCGTTTTGCGAACCGATGAACAGGCGGTCTTTCCAGGGGAAGATCGTTTCGATATTCCAACCGATTTGAATAACGTTCTGAACGACCGGGCAGGAAGGGTTGGCAATGGAAAACGGACGCATGCTGGTGTTGTCCACGCAATACAGGAAATTGTCGTACTGCCCAAACCGGGAATAGGAGCCGGCGATTCCGGTGGCGGACGGAATGCTGCTGTTCTTCCAGGCCGGGCCGCCGGTGCTTTGGGCGTTCATCAAGGCATCGGACACGAATACGACGTCGTCGCGCACGAACCATACGTTGCCCCACTGATCGTCGTGGCAGTCGAT
>JAKLJF010000517.1:3944-4316 GCA_023151335.1 Thermoanaerobaculia bacterium
CTACCAAATAGCCCCTGGTGGGGTCGAAACCGTGGAGGTTAAACACGTTTTCCGCGCGGCACACTACCTGGGGTTGCTGAAGGTTGCTGATATCGATGGTCAGCAGGTCGATATACTGGTCGACATACAGATACTGACCGCGTACAGCCATGTCGACATTGCCGGGGATGCTCCAGAAAGCGGCGGGCACGGGATTGGCGGGGTTGCTGTTGTCGATCACGTGGATACCTTCCTGTAGTTCAGTGATAAGCAGGTATTGACCGATGGCGTAGATTTTGCCCGGTTTTTTCAAGGCACGGGGCCCTTCGGCACTGATCCCCACCCGACATTCTTCCAGGGTTTTGTACACGGGGTCGAAGCGCACGTACGTGC
>JAKLJF010000518.1 GCA_023151335.1 Thermoanaerobaculia bacterium
TGCGCGTGTACGCCCAGGGCCCCGATCTGGCGGAATGCCGGAGAATGCTCGATGCGGCCAAAGCAACGATATTGTGACTTTCGACTTACGACTTTTGATCTACGACTTGGGGGATGCGCTTGGCTGCACGAATGATCGAGGCATTTGTACTACTGTTATTCGTGCAGCCAAGCGTATCCCCCAAGTCGTAAGTCTCAAATCGTAAGTCTCAAGTCGTCACTCTCCTTCCAGCACCGGCAACAACACCTCCACCCGGGTGCCGCTTTGGGCTCCTTCGGTTTTTTCGCCCAGATCGACGATTTTAACGAATTGGGTACCGGGGTTTTTGTGCAGTTGATGCAGCAAGCTCAGGCGTTCGCGGGTGATCTCCATGCCGCGGGAGCGGTGGGATTGGTAGCCGGCCTGATTGTTTTGTTTTTCTTTGCCTTTGTTGAAACCCACGCCGTCGTCTTCGATAATACAGAGCAGTACGCGTTCGTCGTCGGACAGGTGAAATTCGATCCGGAGATTGCCTTTCAGGAGTGGGCGCAGGCCGTGTTCGATGGCGTTTTCCACGAACGGCTGCACGATCATGGTGGGGATCAGCAGGTCGCCGGTGTCAACGCCGGGCGGCATGATGACCTGGTAGTTTAGTTTGTCGCGGAAACGCAGTTTTCGGTTCAGATCGAGGTAGCGGTTGAGGAATTCCACTTCCTGTTCGAGGGTTACTTCTTCCAGGTCGGAATATTCGAGGGTATGCCGCATGAGTTTGGCGAAGCGGGCGAGGTAGGTTTCCGCTTCGTCGTTGCGGCCGGAGGTGATGAGGCCCTGTATGGCGTTGAGGGCGTTGAACAGGAAATGGGGATTCATCTGGGCGCGCAGGGCGCGCAGTTGGAGGCTGGCTACGCGCAGTTTGGCCATCTGGGCTTCCTGGCGGCTGCGTTCGAGGTTGTGGCGGACTTCTATTTCCTGGCGTTCGCGGTCGCGTACCTGGTTGTAGTGGCGTTCGGTGAGTTCGGTGGCATGGCGTTGCCACAGGTAGGCATGCTCATAATCGGCGCGGATTTCGCAGAGTTGGGCCAGCGCGTGGCTGATCTGGGCCAGGTGGTTGAGGTCGAGCCCTTCCCTGCCGTATTCGAAGGCCTGTTCGAAGTGTTTTTCGGCTTGTTCCAGGTCGTTCAGTTGCCAGAGCAGTTCGGCCCGCCAGCTTTGTATTTTGCAGAGGTTGGTGAAATCGGCGGGTTTGGTGGGGTTGGGAAATTGGGCCGTGGCTTCATCGAACAGGGTAGCGGCGCGTTGGTTGTCGTTTTCCAGCAGCGCCAGTATGCCGAGGTTGGCCAGGGCGTGGGCTTTGGCTTCGGGTTCTTCTTCTTCGGCGAAACGAAGCACATTTTCAAAACATTCGCGGGCATGGTCTTCGTCGTTCTGAGCCAGGGCCGCCCGGCCGGCGTTGAGGTAGTGCCAGGGCAGGCGCGGGCGCAGTTGGTGCGTTTCCACGATGGGCAACACGCGCAGGTAAGCATCCACGCTGTTATCTTTTTCATCGAGGCGTTCGTACAGGTCGCCCAGGCCGCTGATGACCAGGGTCAGCACGTAATAATCCTTAAGCGTGGCATTTTCACCCAGGCCCAGGAAACCGCGTTCTGCTTCCTGCAGGCTGTTCAGCGCCTGGCGGTGATTGCCCAGGTGCAGGTGCAAAAAGCCTTCGCGACAGGCCAGCAGGGCTCGCAGGTTGGGCGCCTCCATATTGCCAAGATAGCGCCGGGCGCGGTCGAGGCATTGTTCCACGGCGGGCCAGTCGCGGCGATTGAGGTGCACGGCTGCCGTATCGAGCCAGATCTCGGCCAGGGGGAGCGGCTCGGCAATACTTTCAAGAATAGCCGTTGCCACGGCAAAATGTTCCAGCGAGCGGTCGAAATGGCGCCACTGGTTTTCCAGAAATGCCCGGTGGCGGTGATAGGCGAGCCGGATGTCGAAGGGTGTTTTAGCCTCAATTTCCGACTCCAATTCATGCACCACGATGCGCGCCTGGTCGAAGTTGGTAAATACCAGGCGGCCCAGCATTTCGCACAACCGGCGCAGGTGAGCAAGGTCGGCGGCTTGAATGGAAAGCGTATTCGACATCGTTTGCAAAGGTATCACTGATTTTTACGACTTTGCACCGCAAAAATTTTACAAACCATGAAACATTCGTTTGGCCTTCTGTTGTTGATATGCCTGCTGGCTTTTGCCTGCCAAAATCCTTCCTCCGAACATCAAAAACTGCCCGATCCCGTGCGCCCATCTGTTTTCCAACCCGATCAGTTCACCGCTCCCCGCCCTGAAAAAAAAACCAAAGAATTCGTGTCCGCCTCCGGCGACAAACGTATCGATGAATATTACTGGCTCAACGAGCGCGACAACCCCGCCGTGAAGGCCTATCTCGAAGCCGAAAACCGCTACGCGGATTCCGTGCTGGCTCCCGTGGCGGGTTTGCAGGAAAAACTGTTTGCCGAAATGAAAGCCCGCATCAAGCAGGACGATAACTCGGTGCCCTATCTGAAAAACGGCTACTGGTATTACACGCGCTTTGAAACGGGAAAAGAATATCCCATTTATTGCCGCAAAAAAGGCAGTCTCGAAGCGCCGGAAACGATCCTGCTCGACGTGAACGAACTGGCCAAGGGGCAGCCCTATTGCCTGGCCGCCGGCCTTAACGTGAGCCCCGACAACCGGCTGCTGTTTTATGTCACCGATTTCACCGGCCGCAACCTGTTCAAAGGCCAGATCAAAGACCTCGAAACCGGCAAATTGCTCGCCGACCAGTTCACCGGCCTGCTGGCTGGCTCCAGCGCCTGGGCTAATGACAGCCGCCACCTGTTCTACGAAACCAAAGACCCCGTGACGCTCCGTACCGACAAGATCTGGCGCCATGCCCTTGGCAGCGATGGCAAAAACGACGCCATGGTGTACCACGAAACCGACGAAACGCTCTATCTCTATCTGGCCAAATCCAAGTCGGAACAATACATCTTTATCAATCACGGCTACACCGACAACCTGGAAACCCATTACCTCGACGCCAACACGCCGATGGGCGAATTCAAGGTGGTGCGCCCGCGCGAAAAAGACTTTTTCTACCACCTCGAAAACCACGGCGACAAATTCCTGATCCGCACCAACTGGAATGCCCGCAACTTCCGCCTGATGGAAGCGCCCGTTAGCGACCCCCGGCAGGCCAACTGGACAGAAGTGATCCCGCACCGCCCCGATGTGCTGTTCGACAGTTTCGAGGTGTTCAAAGATTTCGTGGCGATCACCGAACGCAAGGGTGGGCTCAAACAACTGCACATCATCCACTGGGCCGACAAAAAAGACCATTATCTCGATTTCGGCGAGCCTACCTACACCGTCAGCGCCGACGCCAACCCGGAGTACGACAGCAAAAACTTCCGGTATTATTTTTCTTCCCTGAAAACGCCCGGCTCCATTTTCGACTACGACATGGAAACCCGGCAAAAAACGCTGCGCAAAACCGATCCCATATTGGGTGGTTTCGACCCGAACCATTACGAAACGGCCTTCCTGTGGGCCACCGCCCGCGACGGGGTGAAAGTGCCCGTATCGGTCGTGTACCGCAAAGGCCTGAAACGCGACGGCAGCGCGCCCTGCTTCCTCGTCGGTTACGGTTCCTACGGATTTTCCTACGATCCGGCCTTTAACCGCGACGTAATAAGCCTGCTCGACCGCGGCTTCGTGCATGCCATCGCCCACATCCGCGGCGGTACTGAAATGGGCTACGGCTGGTACGACGACGGCAAAATGCTGCGCAAAATGAACACCTTCACCGATTTTATCGACTGCGCCGCCGCCCTTTGCAACGAAAAATACACCTCTGCCGACCGCCTGTTTGCCAGCGGCCGCTCGGCCGGCGGCCTACTCATGGGCGCCGTGGCCAATATGGCGCCGCAACAGTTCAAAGGCATCATCACCGGCGTGCCTTTTGTGGACGTACTCACCACCATGAGCGATCCCAGCATCCCGCTCACCACCGGCGAATACACTGAATGGGGCAACCCGGCCGTCAAAGCCGAATACGACTACATGAAACAATACTCGCCTTATGACAACCTGAAAGCGCAGGATTATCCTAACCTGCTGGTGCTCACGTCCTTTTCCGATTCGCAGGTGCAATACTTCGAGCCGGCTAAATACGTGGCCCGCCTGCGCGATCTGAAGACCGACAAAAATGTCCTGCTGTTTAAAACCAACATGACCGGTTCGCATGGCGGCTCTTCCGGCCGCTTCGAACGGCTCAAGGAACGGGCCATGGAATTTTCGTGGATGATGGGACTGC
>JAKLJF010000519.1 GCA_023151335.1 Thermoanaerobaculia bacterium
CGTTTACGAAACTTTTAAAGTTTCGTAAACGTGTCGCACAATACCCTTATTGACTATCTCTGCATTGGCCACTTGTGCCACGACCGTTACGAAGGCGGCCATCTCCTCGGCGGTTCGGCTTCCTATATTAGTCTCGTGGCCCGTCAGTTGGGACGGCAACCCGCCGTGCTGACCAGCACAGGCCCTGATTTTGAATTTTTACCGGTGTTTGAACAAAACGGCATACCGGTTTGCAATAAACCGGCGGCGGAAACAACTGTTTTTGAAAATATCTATCACAACGGTATCCGAACCCAATTCCTGCATGCCCGGGCGGAGACAATTTACCCCGAAGACGTGCCTTCCGCCTGGCGAACGGTTCCGCTTGTGCATTGTTGTCCGATTGCCGGGGAGGTGGATTTCACATTGCTGCGGGCATTCCCCGGCACGCTGACGGGCGCTACGATCCAGGGCTGGTTGCGGCAGTGGGACGCGGGGGGCAGGGTGTCGCCCAAAGCCATGGACTGGTCGCAACTTGCCGGCGCCAATGTCGTCATTTTCAGCGATGCCGACATTGCCGGCTTTGAAACCGCGCTGCCGGAAATAGGCGCGGCCGTGGAGGTGTTGGTGATGACCCGGGGGGCGGGTGGGGCAGTGGTGTTTCAGGGCGGGCGGCAATACTATTTTCCGGCTTTTCCGGTAAAAGAAGTGGACGCCACCGGCGCCGGCGATGTGTTTGCAGCGGCGTTTCTGATCCGTTTTGCCGAAACGCGGGATATTGCCCGGGCCGCGGCATTTGCGCATTGCGCGGCATCCTTTATAGTGGAAGGGGTAGGGGTGAATAATTTGCCCGGGCCGGATTTGTTACAAGAACGGCTCGGCGTGTACGAGGCGCGCTTTGGGGTCGGTATAGCGCACACTACCAGAAAATGGTGTACAAGGCCGCTAAAATCCCGCAAATAATAAACCCGCCCACCACAAACGCCGGCTCTACGCGGAATAATTTCGGGTCGATCTCCACCATTTTACTTTCTTTTTTCTGCAACAGCGATATGCCCACCATAAGGGTTATGATCAGCAGGAAAACCCAGCCGAGCCGGTCGAGAAAAGGAATTTCGGGGGTGAAAAATTTGAATATGGCAGAAAGCGGGATCGTCAGCAGTACGCCCGCGAGAGCCGCCGCCGCGGTAGTACGCCGCCAGAACATACCCAGCAGGAATACGCTGAAGGCGCCCGGTGTGACGAAACTTGCGTATTCCTGGATGAACTGGTACACCTGTTCCAGCGTACGCAACTGCGGAGCAACGAATATGGCGATCAGCATGGAAACCACGATCGTAATACGGCCGACCTGTACGACTTTTGCCTCCGGAGCGGTTTTGTTGAAATACTGTTTGTAAATATCCAGCGAGAATATGGTGGCGATGCTGTTGGCCTTGCCGGCCAAAGACGCTACCACGGCCGCGATCAAAGCCGCGAAAGCGGCGCCTTTCATGCCGATGGGCAGCAGTTGCAGCAGGGTAGGGTAGGCGTAGTCCGGTTTTACCGTTCCGCCGGCGTCGGTCATCTCGGTCTGGAACATGCCTTCCGAATATAGTACATAGGCCGAAATACCCGGCAGCACCACGATCACCGGGATGAGCAGTTTGAGGAAAGCGGCGAACAAAATGCCTTTTCGGGCAGTACCCAGGTCGGCGCCGAGCGCACGCTGAATGATATACTGATTACAGCCCCAATAGTTTAGATTATTGATCCACATGGCGCCGATGAGTACCGTCAGACCCGGCAAATCCTTGTAGTACGGGTGGTCTTTTGGCAGGATCATGTGGAAATGCGAGGGCGCTTTTTCGCGCAACAAGGCAAGACCGGAAAAAATGCCCGAGGCGCCGTAATGTTCGGCCACCATGTTCAGGGCCAGGTACACTGTAGTGAGCCCGCCCAGGATGAGCACCGCCACCTGAATGACATCGGTATAACCGATCACCCGCATGCCGCCCAGGGTGATCGCTATGGCGAAGAGCGACAAGCCCAGGATAGCGACGTTGAAATCGAGGCCGACCGCCAGTTCCAGCGCCAGGGCGCCGAGGTACAAAATAGAAGTCAGGTTGACAAATACGTACAATAACAGCCACAGCACGGCCATCAGCGTGGCCACGAGGGGGCTGTACCGTTCCCGCAGAAATTGCGGCATGGTGTAAATCCGGTTTTTCAGGTACACCGGAAGGAAAAACACCGCCACCACCAGCAGCGTGGCAGCCGACATCCATTCATACGTGGAAATGGCCAGCCCGATAGCAAACCCCGAGCCCGACATACCGATGAAGTGTTCGGCGGAAATATTGGATGCAATCAAAGAGGCGCCAATGGCCCAATAGGTGAGGGCGCCTTCAGCCAGGAAATAGTCGCCGGCAGTATTGAGCATTTGCTTCCGGCGGTAAATCCAGTAGCCGTAACCGGCCACGATAATAAAATACAGGAAAAAGACGGCGTAATCGAGGCTGTGCAAACCGGCGGCGTGCATGACGGGTGGAATTTTCGTTCTGAGCAGATATTTTCGGTCGTCGCAAATCTACCACCCGTGTTCAGATTCGGCTATTTAATTTTTTCTTTTCAATTTTTATCGCCGGCGCCTCATTGAATCCAGCGGCAATTCAAAACCGGGCAAGATATCCTCCCCTCCCAGTTTCTTCCCGGCGAACCCCGCGATTTCCACAGGTTCAGCACCTTGTTTGTAAATATAGGCTTTTTCCTCATAGGGATCGACCAGCCAGGCCAGCCGGACGCCGTTGGCCATCCAGGTATCCACCATTTTTTCCTTTAATTTATCCAACCGGTCGGACGCCGAGCGAATTTCTACCACAAAGTCCGGTACTGTTTGAATAAAACTTTCTTCGTCATCGTCCTCTGTGGATAACCTTTCCGGAGAAATCCAGGAGGCATCGGGCATTTTTGTGGCACCGTTGGGCAGGTCGTAAGTGCCGTTAGGGCCAAACACTTCTCCTTTGCCATAAGTTTCATTCCAAAGGTTTAGCAAAAATCCTAGCCGGTTTTCCCGGCGGCCGGAACCTTTTTTTACGGGCGACATAATGGTGGTTATTCCGTTTGGGTCGCGCTCTATTTGCAAATCCGGATGACCCTCAGCCAATTGAATAAACTCCTCTTTGGACAATGGTTTTTGCAATTCGATAGGCCCGAACTCCAGGGCAAAATCCTCGAGTGTCCAGTATTTCCGTTGTTGCAAAGTGGCAGACATGTGAATTCCTTTTGTGCAAAGTTAATCTTCTTTTCGAATTATGAACCCGGGGCGGGCCTTCACTTCCTCATAAATACGCCAGATGTACTCGGCCACCACGCCAAGGCAAAACAGCATCAGTCCATTGAAAAACGCGACGAGCACGATGATGGTCGTCCAACCCGGCACGGGAAATCCGAACAGCCGGCTATGGGCAAAAAAACGGGCGTATATCAGCACCGGAATAGCCAGCAGGCAAAGCAGTGAAATAGACAACCCCAGGTTGGTGATGGCGCGGATAGGGAATGACGAAGAAGCAAAAAACGTGTCTTTGGCGTGCCTCATTTTTTTGCGCCAGGTCCAGCGCGATTTGCCGGGGCGGGGCGGCCGGTTGTAGGGCACGAATACCGGATCGAAGCCCAGGCGCAACATTTCCACCACCGAAGAAGTATGAATGGGATGGATGCGGGTATTCATGATGTCGATGATCTCCCGGTCGGCGAGGTACACGTCGGTGCCGCCGGGCGGGAAATTGATTTCCGACAGGCGGTTCATGATCCTGTAATACAAATTGGAAAACAGATCGCTGAACCAGCCGTCGTTGCGGGAGGAGCGGTAGGAAACCACGATCTTGTGTCCCTCTTCCCATTTCCGGTACAAAGCGATGACCATCGACACCGGGAATTGCAGGTCGTCGGGTATCCACGTGATACAGGCGCCCCGGCAAACTGAAAACGCCGCGAATTGCAGGTATGGCGGCGTCACATTCCGGGCCATGCGGAAAATGCGCACCCGCCCGTCTTTTTGGGCAATAGCCCGGGCGACTTCCCAGGAATTGTCGCGGGAGCCGTCGTCCATGATCAGCAGTTCGAAGGGAATTAGCGCGGCATCCAGTTGTTGGGAAATGGCCTCGTAGGCTGGCCAGAGGCGTTGGGCGCTGTTGAAACAGGGAAGGAGCAGGGAGAGTAAACGTGGATTTTCGTTTGCCATACCGGAGGTGTTTTTTCACCACGGAGGCACGGAGGCACGGAGACGGGCTTGCTTTTTTAGACAGGATCAACAGGATATACAGGATTTAGAAACTTGAATTAATT
>JAKLJF010000051.1:0-3489 GCA_023151335.1 Thermoanaerobaculia bacterium
AGGCCGGCAGCGTTTTCAGGTGGAACTGGAACGGCTGGGCTATACCCTGATGATCACGATCGATTCCGCTTTTTTGAGTCCTCTGGGCGCCAGAGGGCGCTGAATGACGCCAAAATTAATTGTTATGCACTATGGAATATTCTGGTTGTTGCTCGCTTTGGTCGCCGGGGCCATGATGCCCACGCAGGCGGCCATCAACAACAAACTGGCTATTATCGTGCAGCACCCCGTGTTGTCGGCTTTTATTTCCTTCGCCGTGGGTACCGTTGCGCTTTTCGGGTATGTCCTGCTGAGCGGCATCCCGCTCGGTCAACTGGCCCTGGCCAAAAACGCGCCGGCCATCGCCTGGACGGGCGGGCTGCTGGGCGCATTTTTTGTGGCAGCCGTGGTCACGCTGGTGCCGCGCCTGGGCGTGGCGCTCACCTTCAGCCTGCTCGTCGCCGGCCAAATGACCCTCACCCTGATCATCGACCATTACGGGTTGCTCGGAGTGCCGGTAAAAACAGTCAACTGGCCACGGGTGCTTGGAATATTCTTCGTCATTGCCGGCGTAATGCTGATCCGTAAATTCTAAACCCCTCTAAACCCCTCTAAACCCCTCTAAACCTCGTAAACCTTCCAAACCCTTTGCATGCTCCACTTCATCCTCAACGATCAAACCATCCAAACCGGCCTGGCCGGTGGAACCACGCTGCTGGATTTTATCCGCTATCACCGGCATTTGCACGGTACAAAAATCGGCTGCCGGGAAGGCGATTGCGGCGCCTGTACGGTATTGGTGGGCGAATTGCAAGGGGATACCGTGCGGTACCGTACCATGACCTCGTGTCTGACGCCATTGGTCAATATACGCCATAAACATGTCGTAACGGTGGAAGGCATCAATCCGCCAGTTTTTCAGGGTATGGCCGGTCATGCGCAGTCGTCAGACCAGTTGGCGCTAACGCCGGTACAGGAGGCCATGGTGGCGGAAAACGCCACGCAATGCGGCTTCTGTACACCGGGTTTTGTGATGTCATTGACCAGTTTTTGCCTGTCCGGCCAGGGTCATCTGCCCGGGCAGGCCGTCGCGGCCATCGACGGAAATATTTGCCGCTGCACCGGCTATAAGTCTATTGAACGGGCAGCCGGGCGTATTGCCGGTTTGATGCAGAACCGGGGAATACAAACGCCGGCGGTATTTGCCGTGGAAAAAGGGATCGTACCACATTATTTTTTGGAAATATCGGCACGACTGAAGGCCATGCAAGCCGCCGGAACCACTGACCCGGCCGCGGAACCGACCGTGGTGTTGCTGGGCGGAGGCACCGACCTGTACGTGCAGCGGCCCGAAGAAATGACGCATACACCCGCCAATGCGCTTTTTTACCGCCCGGCCTTGCGGCAAATCCGCGAGGAGGGCGATTTTATTGAAATCGGCGGGGCTTCAACCGTGACCGACCTGCTCGAATCGCCGCTGATGCAGGCTTGTTTTCCGGCGCTGAACGAACACCTCAAACTGGTGTCCTCCACCCCCATCCGGAACATGGCCACGGTGGCCGGCAACCTGGCAAACGCCTCCCCTATCGGCGACCTGAGCATTTGGTTTCTGGCACTCGACGCTGCGCTGGAACTTCGCAACGGGCCGCTGAACCGTCAAATTCCCTTGCGCGACTTTTTCCTGGGTTATAAAACGCTGGCGAAATCAGCAGATGAGGTGGCGACGTCCATCCGGTTCAAAAAACCCGGCAAAGCGCATTTTTTCAATTTTGAAAAAGTCAGCAAACGCACCTTTCTCGACATCGCATCGGTTAACTCGGCACTGCTGCTCCAGGTTGAAAACGATATGATAAAGGAAGCCGGGCTCGCCATAGGCGGTGTGGCGCCGGTGCCCCTGTTTTTAAAAAAAACATCGGCATTCCTGATCGGTAAAACATTGCCCGCCGGCGATCCGATGGAAAACGATCTATTACACGAAGCCAATACACTGCTGCAATCGGAGATCAGCCCGATTTCCGATGTGCGCGGCTCGGCGGCGTATAAACGCCTGCTGGCGAGGCAGTTGTTTTTTGCGCATTTTATGAAATTATGAAAAACATAGACGCCAAAACACACGTCCGGGGCGAGTCGCTTTATCTCGACGATATTCGCCTGCTGCAAGGCACACTGTTCGCCTGCGTGTTCGACTCGCCCGTGGCCCACGGTGTGTTGAACAATATTGATTTGTCGGAAGCGGAAAAAATGCCCGGCGTGGTGCGGATCATCACTGCCAAAGACCTTCGGGGCGAAAACCAGATCGGCGGCATCGTGCCTGATGAACCGCTGCTGGCCGACGGGCAGGTGCATTTCCAGGGTATGCCCGTCGCACTGGTAGTAGCCGAAAGCGACGAAGCGGCAAGAGCGGCAGTCAAAAAAATAAAGGCCGGCATCACCCCGCTGGAGGCCATAACCGATCCACGCGTTGCCTTCGCCAAAAACGAGTTCATTATACCGCCCAAACGTTTTCAACTCGGCGATTGCACGGAGGCGTTCAAATCCTGCGCCTATGTTTTCGAAGGCCGTGCCGACGTCAACGGCCAGGAACACCTGTACATCGAAACCCAGGGCGCCTATGCCGTGCCGGCGGAAGGCGGCGGCCTGAAAATCTATTCCTCCACCCAGGGACCGACGGCCGTGCAACGCACGGCAGCCCGCGTAACCGGCATGCCCATGCACCATATCGAAGTGGACGTAACCCGCCTGGGCGGCGGCTTCGGCGGCAAGGAGGACCAGGCCACTGCCTGGGCAGTGCTTTGCGCCGTGGCCACGCAACTCACCGGCCGCCCCGTGAAATACAGTCTGCACCGCCTCGAAGACATGCGCATGACCGGCAAACGCCATCCCTATTCGGCGGATTACAGGATCGGGCTGGACAAAGACCTGCGTATTCAGGCATACGAAGTGGTTTTTTATCAAAATGCCGGCGCAGCGGCCGATTTGTCGCCGGCCATCCTGGAACGAACGCTTTTTCACTGCACCAATTCGTATTATATCCCCAACGTAAGCGCCATTGCCTACAGTTGCCGCACTCATTTGCCACCGAATACTGCTTTCCGGGGATTCGGCGGGCCGCAGGGGATGTTCGTCATGGAAGCCGCCATTGCACATGCCGCGGAAAAACTGGGCGTACCGGCCGCCGACATTCAGCAGAAAAACCTCCTGAAAACGGGCGACGAATTCCCCTACGGCCAGCGGGCTGAAAGCGAAGCCGTAAGCGCCTGGCAACAGGCCGAACGGCAATACGATTTTGCCAAAATCCGGCAGGAAGCACAGGAATTCAACCGCCTGAACCGGTATTTGAAGCGCGGTGTAGCCCTGATGCCTGTTTGTTTCGGTATTTCCTTTACCAAAACTTCCATGAACCAGGCCCGCGCCCTGGTACACGTGTACACCGACGGTTCCGTCGCAGTATCCACCGGCGCCGTGGAAATGGGCCAGGGCGTCAATTCCAAGATCCACCAGGTGGCAGCC
>JAKLJF010000051.1:3499-14431 GCA_023151335.1 Thermoanaerobaculia bacterium
GGTGAAGGTGCAGAGCACCAACACCTTGCGCATTGCCAACACCTCGCCATCCGCCGCTTCAGCCACGGCCGACCTGAACGGGAAGGCTACGCTGATGGCCTGCGAAGCCATCATGGAACGGTTGAAAAAAGTAGCAACGGAAGAATTACAGGCCAAACCGGATGCGGAAATCTCCATGCGTGACGGATTTGTTTTTCAAAACAACCAAAAAACGAGTCTCGACTGGAAAAGTCTTGTCATGGCAGCCCACCTCAAACGGATCAGCCTCAGCGAACACGCGCATTACGCTACGCCGGGTATTTATTTCGACTGGACGACCGCGAAAGGCCATCCCTTTGCCTATCACGTCTACGGGCTGGCTGTCGTGCAAGTCACCGTGGATTGCCTGCGCGGCGTCTATCAGGTGGACTTTGTAAAAACCGTACACGACTTCGGCCGCAGCATGAACACCGCGGTGGACTTCAGCCAGATCGAGGGCGGCATCGTGCAAGGCATCGGTTGGATGACTATGGAGGAGGTAATATATGACCAACAGGGCCGTCTGCACTCGAATGCCTTGTCGAATTATAAAATTCCGGACATTTATGCAGCACCCAAGGTAATCGACATCGACCCGCTGCAAAACACGCCGGAAAACCTGGCGATTTTCAGTTCCAAGGCCGTCGGCGAGCCGCCATTGATGTACGGTATCGGCGCTTACTTTGCCATACGTGACGCCGTTCGGTCGTTCAACCCGAAATCCTCACCGGCTTTTGACGCGCCTTTTACACCGGAGAAGGTGTTGCTCAGTTTGTATCCGCAATGAATCATCTTTCCTGCTGGCAATTCATTCAAAAACGGCTCTCCGCCGGGCAACGCATCATGTTGTTAACCGTGGCCGCCAGCGCCGGCAGCAGTCCCGGCCGACCCGGTTTTAAAATGGCCGTGGACGAAACGGGCGCCCTGCAAGGCAGCATCGGCGGCGGCATCATGGAGGTAAAACTGGTGGAACTGGCCAGGGAAAAACTGCAAAAAGGCGATACCAAACCCTTTTGCAAACGGCAAATCCACCGGCCGGACGCGCCCCGCGACCGGAGCGGCATGATCTGCTCGGGCGAGCAAACGGTGGTATTTACGCCTTTAACCAAAGAAGACCTGCCGGCAGTACGGCGCCTGATCGGCTGTTTGAAAAAACAAATACCCGCCGTTTTATGCCTCTACGATGCCGGTTTCCACCTGTTGGAAGACCGTACCAATGAGACGCCTTACCAGTTTGAGGCCCGAGCCGGCGCTGGTTTTATTTTTGAAGAAAATACCGGGTTTCAAAATCATCTCTGCATCATCGGTGGCGGCCATTGCGCGCTGGCCCTGTCGGAACTGATGTCGAAACTGGATTTTCACATTTCCCTGTTCGACGACCGACCGGGACTGGATACCGTGAAAAAGAACCGTTTTGCGCATAAAATTCAAATTATCGACAACTATGCAAACATTGGCGGGTTAATACCGCACGGCGAAAACGTGTACCTGGTCGTGATGACCCTGGGTTACCGCTCCGACGAGCAGGTGATCCGCCAACTGGCCGGAAAACAATTCAAATATTTCGGCGTACTCGGCAGCGCCGCCAAAATGCAAACCGTACTGGAAAACCTGCGCCGCGACGGCATTCCGGAAGAATACCTGCGGCGTATTCATACCCCGGCCGGTCTTCACATCAACAGCCGGACACCGGAGGAAATCGCGGTGAGTATTGCGGCTGAAATAATTGCAGTAAAAAATGGTTAGAAAGGTTTCTGGTTTGAAGGTTAGAGGGTTTCTGGTTGTCGCAACCTTCAAACCTTCAAACCCTCTAACCTTAGTAACTTTGCGCCTCATATATTATGACAGACATAAAACAAGACACATTATCCGCCCTGACCCTGGCCGCCCGCCAACGTATCCTCATCATCGACGGGGCCATGGGCACCATGATCCAGCGCTACGGGTTGGGCGAAGCGGATTTCCGGGGCGAACAGTTCAAGGATCATCACAAAGACCTGCAGGGCAACAACGACCTGCTGTGCCTGACCCGGCCCGACGTGATCGAAGCCATTCACCGCGCCTATCTGGAGGCCGGGGCCGACATCATCGAAACCAATACGTTCAACGCCAATGCCATTTCCCAAGCCGACTACGATTTGCAGGATCAGGCTTACGCCATCAATCTGGCAGCCGCACAGATCGCCCGGCGGGCAGCCGACGAGTACACGGCCAAAGACCCGTCCAAACCGCGTTTTGTAGCCGGCGCCCTGGGCCCCCTGAATAAAACCCTGTCGCTGTCGCCCGACGTGAACAACCCCGGTTTCCGCGCCCTCACGTTCGATGAAGCCAAAGCAGCCTACGCCGATCAGGCGCGCGGCCTGCTCGACGGCGGGGCGCACTTGCTGCTGGTGGAAACCATTTTCGACACGCTCAACGCCAAAGCAGCGCTGTTCGCCATCGATGAGGTATTGGAAGAAAAAGGCGTCAAAGTACCTGTCATGATCTCCGGCACCATCACCGACGCCTCCGGCCGCACCCTCAGCGGGCAAACGGTGGAAGCGTTCTGGATATCGGTAAAACACGCGCGTCCTTTCTCCGTCGGTCTCAACTGCGCGCTTGGCGCCGAAGAAATGCGCCCGCACCTGGAAGCCCTCGCCGAACTGGCTGACTGTTTTATCAGCGCCTACCCTAACGCTGGCTTGCCCAACGAATTCGGCGAATACGACCAAACCCCGCACGAAATGTGCGGTTTTATCGAAGATTTTGCCCGCTCCGGGCTGGTCAACATTGTCGGCGGTTGCTGCGGCACCACACCCGACCATATCCGGCACATCGCCGGGCATGTGGCCAAAATAAAACCGCACCGGCGCCCCTCCGACAACGGTGAAAACCGGGAAAATCCCCTGCGCTACGGCGCCCTGAGCGGCATGGAGCCGCTGATCCTGCGCAAGGACATGAACTTCATCAACATCGGCGAACGTACCAACGTAACCGGCTCCAAAAAATTTGCCAACCTGATCAAGACCGGCAATTTTGCCGAAGCGCTTAGTGTGGCGCGCCAGCAGGTGGAAGGCGGCGCACAGATCATCGACGTAAACATGGACGAAGGCCTGCTCGATTCGGAAAAGGCGATGGTGGAATTTCTGCACCTGATCGCCTCCGAGCCGGATATCGCCAAAGTGCCGGTGATGGTGGATTCCTCGAAGTTTCACGTCATCGAGGCCGGATTGAAATGTTTGCAGGGTAAAAGCATCGTCAATTCCATTTCCCTGAAGGAAGGCGAGGCGGAATTTGTCCGGCAGGCCAAAATCTGCCGGCGTTACGGCGCGGCGGTGGTCGTCATGGCTTTTGATGAAAAAGGCCAGGCCGACACCACGGATCGCAAGGTGGAAATTTGCCGGCGCGCCTATAAGATACTGATCGAAAAGGTCGGTTTTGACCCTACGGACATCATTTTCGACCCCAATATCTTCGCCGTGGCTACCGGCATCGAGGAACACAACGATTACGCGATCCACTTTATCGACGCCACCCGGCAGATCAAGGCCAGCTGTCCGGGCGCCAAGGTAAGTGGCGGCGTAAGCAATCTTTCCTTCTCTTTCCGGGGCAACGACAAAGTGCGCGAAGCCATGCACTCGGCCTTTTTGTACCACGCCATACAAGCAGGCATGGACATGGGTATCGTGAACGCCGGCATGATCGAGGTGTACGAGGAAATCCCCAAAGATTTGCTCCGGCGTATCGAAGACGTGTTGTTCAACCGCCACCCCCAAGCCACCGAAGAACTGGTGCGTATGGCCGAAACCCTGAAGGGGGCCGGCGGAAAGGCCGTGGAAAAAGACCTGGCCTGGCGCGAATCGAGCGTGGAACAACGCATTACACACGCGCTGGTAAAGGGCATTACCGATTTTATTGAAACAGATACCGAAGAGGCGCGGCAAAAATATCCTTCCCCCCTCCAGGTCATCGAAGGCCCGCTGATGGATGGTATGAATGTGGTGGGCGACCTTTTCGGGGCCGGTAAAATGTTTCTGCCGCAGGTGGTGAAAAGCGCGCGGGTAATGAAAAAGGCAGTGGCTTACCTCACGCCGTTCATTGAAGCGGAAAAAACCACTCTTGGTTCCAGCAGCCGCGGCCGCATCCTGCTGGCCACCGTAAAAGGCGACGTGCACGACATCGGCAAAAACATCGTCGGCGTGGTGCTTGGCTGCAACAACTACGAGATCATCGACCTGGGCGTCATGGTGCCCGCCGAAAAGATCCTGCAAACCGCCGTGGCAGAAAAAGCCGATATCATCGGCCTGTCGGGCCTTATCACGCCCTCCCTCGATGAAATGGTGCACGTGGCCCGGGAAATGCAGCGCCAGGGCCTGAAACTCCCCCTGCTGATCGGCGGCGCCACCACCTCGCGGACGCACACTGCTGTGAAAGTGGAACCGCAGTACCAGAACGCTCCTGTCATTCACGTACTCGACGCCAGCCGCAGCGTGGCGGTAGTCAGTTCTCTGCTGACACAAAATAGGACGGAAAATGAAACGTTTGTCGGCAAAATAAAAGAAGAATACGCGCAGATCCGCGAAGCCCGTGCCAGCCGGCAATCGGCCAAACAATATCTGACGCTGGAACAGGCCCGGGCCAATAAATTCCGCCCGGACTGGAACAGCTATACTCCGCCCAAGCCGGCATTCACAGGGGTTAAAACCTTTGAGGACTATCCCCTGGCCGAACTGGCTGACTATATCGACTGGACGCCCTTTTTTCAAAGCTGGCAACTGGCCGGCAAATACCCGGCTATCCTGGAAGACAGCGTAGTAGGCGCCGAGGCCCAAAAACTGCTGAAGGACGCCCACACGATGTTGCGGCAGATCATCGACGAAAAATGGCTCACCGTCCGGGCGGTGATCGGTCTTTTCCCGGCCAACAGCGTGCAGGAAGACGACATCGAAATATACGGCGATGAAACCCGCCACTCGGTGCTGGCCCTCACCCACCATTTGCGGCAGCAAAACCAAAAAGCGCCGGGCCAGCCGAATTTTTGTCTCGCCGATTTTATCCTGTCCAAAGAAAGCGGAAAAACCGACTACCTGGGCGCTTTTGCCGTCACCGCCGGCATTGGCATCGAAAAATGGATCGGCCATTTCGAAGCCCGGCACGACGACTACCACGCCATCCTGCTCAAATCGCTCGCCGACCGCCTGGCCGAGGCCCTGGCCGAGCGTATGCACGAACGTGTGCGCCGCGAATTCTGGGGTTATGCTGCCGAAGAACGGCTCAACAACGAACAACTGATCGAGGAAAATTACCAGGGCATCCGGCCGGCTCCCGGCTACCCCGCCTGCCCCGAACATACGGAGAAGCGTACCCTTTGGCAACTCCTGCATCCCGATCATCTGGGCATCACCCTCACGGAAAGCTGCGCTATGTATCCGGCCGCCTCTGTGAGCGGCTGGTATTTCGCTCATCCCCAAGCCAAATATTTCGGTTTGGGCCAGATTGGTAAAGATCAGGTGGAAGATTACGCGCGCCGGAAAGGCATGTCGGTGGCAGAAGCGGAGCGATGGCTGGCCCCGGTGCTGAATTATGATGTTTGAAGTTTGAAGTTGGGGTTGGCGGGGAATGTGTAATTTTGCCGCTCAAATTTTGAATACGTGTGACAGCCCTTTCGTTACAGCCCCACCTCAGTCCCCTGCCCTTTGGTAGCGGGGCCGATCAGTTCTGGTTTTTTTTGCCTGGAGATTGGACATTGCTTGACGGATGTTGGACATTCTGCTAGAGGAAAACGCAGAGGAATATCCAGTTTCAAGGTGGTTTCCGGAGAACTGATCGGCCCTCCCTTTGGGAGGGGACAGAGGTGGGGCTGTAACATTTTCAACCGGTTTCCCCAATCAGGTATGTTCCCGCAACATATCAACGGCGAAGCCGTGTAAAAAATTGAAAACAAAATTCACGCGGAACCAAAATTGGAATACTGTTTGAATATACTAACATCCACGCGGTACAATCCGCAATTTTTCCAAATACAATATGACGAATACGCTTCCAGCAATCGAAATGGTCGACCTCAAGACCCAGTATGAGAAAATTCGGGAGGAGATGGACCGGGCAATTTTGGAAACCGTTGCCTCTATTAAATTTATCAACGGTCCTGCGGTTAAAAAATTCCAGTCAGAGCTGGAGGAATATCTCGGCGGCGGGCATGTGGTGCCCTGTGCCAATGGCACCGATGCCTTGCAGGTTTCCATGATGGCGCTCGGATTAAAGCCCGGCGATGAGGTTATTGTTCCCGCCTTTACCTACGTAGCCACGGCCGAAGTAATAGCCTTGTTGGGTCTGACTCCGGTGATGGTTGATGTAGATCCCGACACCTTTAATACCACGGCAGCGCTGGTGGAAGCCGCCATCACACCCCGCACCAGGGCTATTGTCCCGGTGCACTTGTTTGGTCAAAGCGCAGATATGGAACCGCTGCTCGAACTGGCCCGCCGGCACAACTTGTTCGTGATCGAAGACAATGCCCAGGCTATCGGCGCCGAATATACCTTTTCCGACGGCAGCCGGCGGAAAACCGGCATGATGGGTCATGTGGGCTGCACCTCTTTTTTCCCCTCAAAAAACCTGGGCTGCTACGGCGACGGCGGCGCTATGATGACACGCGAAGCCGACCTGGCCCAGCGCCTGCGGATGGTGGCCAATCACGGACAGGAACGCCTGTACTACCATGACATGGTCGGCGTTAATTCACGGCTTGATTCTATTCAGGCCGCTGTTTTGAGTGTCAAATTGGCTTATCTTGATGAATACAATGCTGCCCGTCAGCGTGCCGCCGCGTATTACGACGCAGCATTTGCCGACATCCAGCAACTCAAAACACCCTTCCGCCAACACAATTCCACCCACGTATTTCACCAATATACCCTGGTAATGCGCGACGGCGACCGCGATGCGCTCCGGCAACACCTCGCTGCGCAAAATATCCCTGCCGGAGTATATTACCCCGTTCCGCTGTACAAACAAAAAGCTTTTGCGCATTATTGGGCGGGTGGCGAATTGCCGGTCACTGAAATGTTGTGCCGCTCCGTCATATCCCTCCCCATGCATTCGGAACTTAATTCAGCCATACAGGATCAAATCATAAATGCCATTAAAACATTTTTTAAATAATCTTTACCATGATGTTTAAACAACTTCAGGAAAAAAAGAAAACGATCGCCGTCGTCGGTTTGGGTTATGTGGGTCTACCAGTGGCCCTTGCTTTTGCCCGGAAATTCCGGGTCATTGGATTTGACATCAATCAGGGGCGGATTGCCATGATGCAGGCAGGCCAGGACCCTTCGCATGAATTGCCCCCGGATGCTTTTGAAGGAGCGGATATCCGGTTCACATCCGACCCCGAAGACCTGAAACAAGCGCATTTTTTCGTTGTCGCCGTACCCACTGACGTGGACGCGCACAAGGTACCGGATCTGACTCCGCTGAAAAAAGCCTCTGCATCTGTGGGCCGGGCACTGAAACGCGGCGATTACGTCATCTATGAAAGTACGGTTTACCCGGGTTGTACGGAAGAAGACTGCCTGCCGATCCTGGAAGAAGAAAGCGGGCTCAAAGGCGTTAAAGATTTTAAGGTCGGATATTCGCCGGAGCGCATTTCTCCCGGCGACAAAACCCGCGGTATAACGGATATCCTTAAAATAGTTTCCGGTTGCGACGAAGAATCGCTGGAGAATATCGCCAGCGTATATGGTCAGATCATAAAACCGGGCGTTTACAAGGCGCCTACGATCAAAGTGGCTGAAGCGGCAAAGGTGATTGAAAATACCCAGCGCGACCTGAACATCTCCTTGGTCAATGAATTGTCGATCATCTTTGACCGGATGGATATCGACACCAAGGAAGTACTGGCCGCGGCAGGCACAAAATGGAATTTCCTGCCGTATACACCCGGTTTGGTGGGTGGGCATTGCATTGGCGTTGACCCTTATTACCTTATGCATAAGTCCAAACAACTGGGTTATGATCCGGAGGTTATCCTGAGCGGTCGCCGGGTGAACGACGGAATGCCGGCCTTTATCGCCAAACGGCTGGTACAAATGATGATCCAAAAAGGCAAAAACTTGTCCACTTCCAAAGTATTGGTACTGGGTATTACGTTTAAGGAAAATGTGGCGGACATCCGGAACTCCAAAGTAGTGGACGTCGTGCGTGAATTGATGGACTACTCCGTGCATGTACACATACACGACCCGCATGCCTCGCCCAATGAAGTGGCCCATGTGTACAAAATGACCCTGCAGGATGAAATTTCCACCGGATACGATGCAGTTTTGGTAGCGGTGGCGCACCGGGAGTTTCAAAACCTGGATCATGCATTTTTTACAAAAATCATGAAGGAAAACCCCATTTTGCTGGATATTAAAGGAATTTACGACCGAAAATTGATGAACGGTACCTTAACATATTGGAGACTTTAAAATATGGTGCGTTTCTTTTCAAAATTGTTCGCTAATCCGGAACTCTCCAACTTTTCCCGATTACACACAGATATGCACAGCCACCTGTTGCCGGGTCTGGACGATGGCGTTCAAACAATGGAAGAAGCGCTGGAGGTGGTGGAAGCATTAAGCAGACTGGGGTACCAACGCCTGGTGACGACTCCTCATGTGATGTCCGAGCGTTATCCGAATACGGCTGAAATCATATTGGAAAAATGCCGTGAAGTAAGCGAGGCGATCCGCAAAGCAGGCATTCCTGTTACATTTTCTGCTGCCGCGGAGTATTTCCTCGACGAACATTTTTCGGAACTGCTGGAGCGCAAAGCATTACTTACCCTGGATGTGGATCGTCGCGTGTTGGTGGAGTTGCCTTTTCATCAACCACCCCTGGCGTTTCGTTCCCTGATTTTTGAAATGCAGACCAATGGTTATAAACCCATCCTGGCGCATCCGGAGCGATACCCGTATTATCACAACAAACTCGATGAATATCAGGGGCTGCGCGATGCCGGCTGCCTGCTACAGGTCAATATCCTGTCGATAACCGGCCATTACGGGCTGGACGTACAACGCGCCGCCCAATTGCTGCTCAAACACAACCTGGTAGATTACCTCGGCACCGATGCGCACCGCTTGCGCCACGCACAAACCCTCAGCGCTGCACTGCGAAGCGGACACCTGGAAAAAACCTTGCAAAGCTATGATTTTGCCAACTCCAAATTGACCACAACAGGCAGCGAACCGCAATAAACCATTTAAGTCAGGAGGAAACCGATTACTCA
This sequence comes from Thermoanaerobaculia bacterium, assembly GCA_023151335.1. Classification (GTDB taxonomy): domain Bacteria; phylum Bacteroidota; class Bacteroidia; order Chitinophagales; family Saprospiraceae; genus M3007. The sequence goes on from JAKLJF010000051.1 coordinate 12,771, forward strand.
TAAATCAAAACATCTCTATGCACATCAAACCAACTATTTTGCATAACCGCGCGCCATTCCTGGTTCTTATCGGCGCCATAATCACCCTGCTCACTCAAAACGCCTGTATCCAACACCGGCAACTGGTAAATTTTGATGAAGGTCCCGTGTTCGACAGCCTGGTTATGAAGGTTACGCCGCCGGCCCTTCAAATCCAACCGGACGACCTGCTGGCGATCAGCGTATTGAGTCAGACGGCCGATCCGCAGATCACAGCGCCCTTTCGCACATCTGCTGTTGACCGTAGCGGCGGAGGTGGCGGCACCCAGGATGCTCCGCAGTATCTGGTGGATGCCGCCGGTATGATCAATATGCCACTGGTCGGACAGGTTCGACTGGCCGGTCTGACTACCCAAATGGCCCGCGATACGCTTGAATCCCATTTAAGCCGGTTCCTGAAAAAACCAATCGTCAATGTCCGGATTTCCAATTTTCGCTTTTCAGTGTTGGGCGAGGTAAATCGCGCCGGTACTTACAGCATACCCTATGAGCGGGTCAATGCCCTCGAAGCCCTGGGGCAGGCAGGCGACCTGACCAAATACGGCAATCGTGAAAACGTGCTCGTGATCCGGCAAACGAACGGCATACGCCGTTACGGGCGTCTGAATCTGCATGACCGTAAAGTTTTGCAGTCGCCTTATTTTTACCTGGAGCAAAACGATATCATTTATGTTGAACCCCTTAAAGCGAAAGTGGGCGACACCAGCGATGCGCTGATCAGTTTGTTTTCAAAGTAATTCAAGTCAGTTTTGTCCCTTTCCGATTCCCCCACCCCCCACCCCGTCGAAACGACATCCGCTGAATTCAGTTTGCAGGAGTTTATTTACAACTATATCCTGCGATACTGGTATTTGTATGCCTTCTGCATTGGATCAAGCATTGCCGTTGCCTGGTTGAGGATCCGTTATGCCACACCCGTCTACCAGCAACGGAGTACGCTCCTGATCAAAGACGAATACACCAAAAGTTCGGCGGTAAACGAGGAGGCCATTTTCCGCGATCTCGGCCTGATCCAGGGCGGGCCGAGGCTGCTGAATGAAACCCAGATACTCAAATCCCGGCCGGTCATGACCGAAGTGGTCCGGAAGTTGGGCCTGGATGTGGAGTATTATGTAAAAGGACGGGTACGCATTTCGGAGGTATATCCTGTGGGCGCCCTGAAAGCAGCCCTGTACGAGGTTTCGGAAAACGGCTATAACGTACCTTTCGATATCACGGTGCTGGATGTGCGCCGTTTCCGGCTGAGGCGCGGCGAAAAAGTGAGCGAACATGGATTCGGGGAAATTCTGGAACTGCCGGAAGGAAAATTCATTTTTACCCTGGCCTCCGACAATTTACCTATTAAAGAGTTCCGGGTGATATTCCGTCGCGCCGAAGACGCCGCGGCAGGCTATGTAGGCAGCCTGAACATAAACCTCACGAATAATTATTCCAGCGTACTGGAAATGACCTTCAAAAGCCCTATTCCAAAAAAGGGGGTGGATATTCTCAATACGCTGGTGGAGGTGTACAACCAGGCTACCATCGAGGATAAAAACCGGGTCGGCCAAAACACCATTCAGTTTATCGACGACCGGCTGAAATACCTGACGCGTGAACTGGCAGACGTGGAAAGCAGCCTG
>JAKLJF010000520.1 GCA_023151335.1 Thermoanaerobaculia bacterium
ACGGCAGTTTTGTCGAGTAAACGGCATTTTAGAGACAAACCAGCACAAATCAAAAAGTTTTACTATATGAGAATATGTTATTTTGTTTTCTAAACAAAAATTGTTAACTTTGGCGGCTGAATCGGCGTACCAAAAAATTTTGAACACCGGCACTTTTTGTTAAAAGAACATTCCAAAATGTGAATCGCCATTTGCAGCGTTGATCTTCGAAAAAACAGCAACGGACGTAAAGTATTACCAGTCATAATTTTAACATTTTTTAACGGACAAAAATGGCCTGGAACAGAGGTTGTCAGGCTGTGGAAAATAGAAAGTCAATGTGGATAACTCGCGTTATTTTTTTTATTATCCACATCCGGCCGTGGAGTTTTCCACAGGTTTTGCCCGATACGGAATGTTTTGAAAGTCCCGGATTGCCGAATTCAGAGTAGGTTTGTCATCCCTCTAATTGCACCTCTTTTGCCATGTCAGAGTCAAACGAAAATAAAGATTTCAGAAGCGGATCATCGAAAGGTCGCGCACAGCGCAACGGAACGGCCGGTGAAGGCCTGTCGAATTATGTTTTTGGAAAAATACAGCCCCAGGCCCTGCCCCTGGAAGAAGCCGTACTGGGCGCCCTGATGCTCGACCGCGAGGCGCTGCCGGTAGTCATGGATATACTCCGCCCCGAAAGTTTTTACCACGAAGCGCACCAGCATATTTACCGGGCTATTATTCGCCTGTTCGAACGTTCCAACCCGGTGGACATCCTCACTGTGACGGAAGAATTGCGCAAAACCGGCGAACTGGAAAAAGTGGGCGGCAGTTACTACCTGGTTGAACTGACCAACCGCGTGGCATCGGCCGCCAATATCGAGTATCACGCCCGCATCATAGCCCAGAAACATATCCAGCGCGAACTTATCCGCGTGAGCACCAACACCATCCGCGACGCCTACGAAGACACCACCGACGTGTTTACCCTGCTCGACGACGCGGAAAAAGGCTTGTTCGGCATTACCCAGAACAACCTGAGCCGTACCTTCGAAAGTATGGGGGCCCTGAGTAGCCGCGTGCTCAAACAGGTGGAGGAACTCTCCCAGAAAACCGACGGCCTTACCGGCGTGCCCACGGGCTTTACCGACCTCGACCGCCTCACATCCGGCTGGCAACCTTCCGACCTGATCATCCTCGCTGCCCGCCCGGGTATGGGTAAAACCTCCTGCGTACTGGCCATGGCGCTCAACGCTGCGCGCGATTTCAACAAAGGCGTGGCGCTGTTCTCCCTCGAAATGGCCAGCACCCAACTGGTGCAACGCCTGATCTCCATGGAAGCCGAAATACCCGGCTCCAAAATGCGGAACGGCAAACTGGAGGATTACGAATGGCAGCAACTGCAAACCACCGTGGAACGCCTGTCCACCGTGCCGATTTATATCGACGATACCCCCGGTATTAACATCTTCGAACTGCGCGCCAAATGCCGCCGCCTGAAGATGCAGCACGACATCCAGCTGGTCATCATCGATTACCTGCAGCTCATGACCGGCGCTTCCGAAAACAACCGCAACGCCAACCGCGAACAGGAAATCGCGGGTATTTCCCGGGCTTTGAAAAACATGGCAAAGGAACTGAGTGTTCCGGTAATCGCGCTGTCGCAGCTCAGCCGCGCCGTGGAGGTAAGGGGGGGGAGCAAACGGCCGCAACTGAGCGACTTGCGCGAGAGTGGGGCCATTGAACAAGATGCCGACATCGTTTCCTTCATCTACCGCCCCGAATACTATGGTATCCTGGAAGATGAGCAGGGCCAATCGCTGAAAGGGGTTGCTGAATTTATAATTGCCAAGCACCGTCACGGCGCTCTGGATACAGTTAAACTGAAATTTACCGATCAGTTTGCCCGATTCGGCAACCTCGACGATCCCGCGTTTGCCGGTTTGAGCGACCCGCTCACCGGGCCGTTCACGCCCAGCATCATCACCAAGCCCTCGAGGATGAATGACGAGGATATACCATTTTAGAGGTTGAGCGGGTTGAACGGGTTGAGCGGGTTTAACGGGTTCGTCAGCCCTTGGCTAAGTAAGTCAGGGATACAGTTGAATCAACCCGTTAAACCCGCTCAACCCGTTAAACCCGTTAAACCTTTATTTATTTTTCAATAGACTTCTTCTCCGCATCGCGCATACCCTGGCGGATTTCGTCTTCCACCGAGTTTTTGGCACTGTTGAACTCGCGGATACCTTTGCCCAGGCCGCGCATGAGTTCGGGAATCTTGTTGCCGCCGAACATCAGCAAAACGACCAGGAAAATAAGGGTCAGTTCAGTGGCGCCAAGATTACCGAGGAATAAAAGAGTGGAAAGCATAGTTGAAACATTTAGTAAGATCCAAAAGAAAATATCCGGCGCTTGCCGGAATGAATACAGTGCAGTCGTCCGTTTGACCGGAAAACCGGCGCAAAGTTACGCCGGCAAAGGGGCAAAAGAAAGGACGCCGGCCATTTTAAACCCCAACCGACTTTAATCGTTTGTTAATGTAACGTTATTTCAACCTTTGTAATACTTTACCGGCCCGGCAAGGCATTTGCAACCAACACAAAATGGTTGTGATTAACGAAATTGTTCCCCTACCCCCTAAACCCCCTAACCCCCCTAAACCCCCTAAACCATCTAAACCATCTAAACCATCATAAACCACTCCGGGATTATGCAAATCAAAGACATTCTCGCCGTACTCGAATCGGTGGCGCCGCCCCACCTGCAGGAATCATACGACAATGCCGGCCTGATCGTCGGCGACCCGGAGGCCCCGCTTACCGGCGTGTTGTTATGTCTGGACTCGCTCGAAGCCGTCGTCGACGAGGCCGTACACAAAGGTTGCAACCTGGTGGTGGCGCATCATCCTATCGTTTTTCGGGGTTTAAAACGGCTGAACGGCGCCAATTACGTGGAACGTACCGTCATGCAGGCCATCCGCAAAAACGTGGCCTTATACGCCATCCACACGAATCTCGACAATGTGCACCAACAAGGCGTAAACGAACAGATCGCGCGAAAACTCGGCCTCGAACAGACGCGTATTCTGTCGCCCAAACCCGGCCTGCCCGACATTGGCGCGGGTCTGTTCGGCATTTTGCCGGCACCCATGCCGGAAAAAGACTTCCTGCTGCACGTCAAATCGGCCCTGCGCGCCGCTTGTGTGCGCCATACAGCCCTGCTCAACAAACCGGTACAAAAAATCGCTTTGTGCGGGGGCAGCGGCAGCTTTTTGCTGCCTGAAGCCTTGCGCGCCGGCGCCGATGCCTACGTGAGCGCTGATTTTAAATACCACGAATTTTTCGATGCTGACCAACGACTGCTCATCGCCGACGTGGGTCATTACGAAAGCGAACAGTTTACCATTGAACTTTTATATGCAATAATCCGGGAAAAATTCCCTAATTTTGCGCTCCATTTGACGGAACTCAACACAAACCCCGTTTTTTACCTGTAAAAACCATGGCCGGTTGCCGGCAATCACTCAATCACTCAATCACTCAATCACGCAATGACAATGACTGTCGAAGCCTCCATTACCGAGAAACTTAAAAAAATGTGGGATCTGCAACAGATTGATTCACAGTTAGATGAAATCCAAATTCTCAAGGGCGAACTGCCTATGGAAGTAGCCGACCTGGAAGATGAGATCGCCGGCCTTGAAACACGCAGCAAAAAACTGCGTGCCGGCGTCAAAGAAGCCGAACAGGAAATCGCCAAAATACAGGCCAGCGCCAAAGAAGCCGAAGCGAACATCAAAAAATACCAGAAACAGCTCGACGAGGTAAAAAATAACCGGGAATACGAGGCGCTGCAAAAAGAAATTGAACTGGCGCAGCTCGATATCCAGTTGTCGGAAAAAAAAGTACGCGACGCCAAAGCCAGACTCGACACGCAAAAAGACAGCCTGTCCATCGCGGAAGCAAAACAGGATGCCAAACAAAAAGACCTGGACGCCAAAAAGGTAGAACTCCAGGGCATCATTGAAAAAACGGAAGAAGAAGAAAACCGCCTGCGCGCGCATAGCGTGAAAGCCCGGGAAGGCATCGAAGAACGCTTGCTGAAAGCTTACGACAAAACGCGCCGCACCTACCGCAACGGCCTGGCCGTCGTGACCGTAGAACGCAATTCCTGCGGCGGATGTTTCAACCACGTGCCCCCGCAAATCCAATTGGAGATCGGTTTGCATAAAAAAATTATCGCATGCGAACACTGCGGCCGCATTCTCGTAGATCGTTCCATTGCTTTTGCTGAGGCTACCGCAGAATAGTAAAACAGATTTGGCACTTTTTT
>JAKLJF010000521.1 GCA_023151335.1 Thermoanaerobaculia bacterium
CTCGATGAACAACAAATAGCCTTTTTCCTGGCTTGTTATTGGGATTGTGACGGACATATAGGCAAAGGAACCTGTTTTGTGAAAACAATTTCCAGACGTCTGGCGACCGACTTACAAACCTTACTGCTCCGTCTTGGTATTTACTCCACCATTTATGAATCGAAGTATTTCAATAACAGGCGAAACGAAGAAATCACGGCATACCAGCTTACTGTATATAATCTGCAAGCTTTTAAAGAGAAAATTACCTCCAAGGTTGTACGCCCACTCACAGAAGTACTCTCGTTGCCCAAAACAAAACAACATTTGAATGTACGGTGGGAGGAAATTGAATGTATTACTCCCGCGGGTACAGAGCTGGTATACGACATCACCGTTGATAACATACACAATTTTATTGGAAACAACATCATCCTGCACAATTGTGTGTACCAGGAACAAATCATGTTGTTATCCCAGAAATTGGCCGGCTTTTCGAAAGGCGATGCCGACGTTTTGCGCAAAGCCATGGGAAAAAAGCAAAAGGCCGTTCTGGATAAAATGAAAGGCCAGTTTGTGGAAGGCGCCATGGCCAAAGGCCTGCCTAAAGACAAACTCGAAAAAGTCTGGACCGACTGGGAAGCCTTCGCCTCCTACGCCTTCAACAAGTCGCACTCCACCTGCTATGCCTTCGTCGCCTACCAGACGGCCTACCTGAAAGCGCACTACCCTTCGGAGTATATGGCTTCGGTACTGACCCACTCGCAGGGCAACATCGACAAAACCACCTTCTTCCTCGAAGAGTGCAAACGGATGGGCCTCGACGTAAAAGGCCCCGACATCAACGAATCGGGCGTAAACTTCTCGGTCAATAAAAAAGGCGTGATCCGCTACGGACTGGGCGCCATCAAGGGTGTGGGCGAAGCCGCCGTGGAAGCCATGATCCAGGAGCGCCGGCAAAATGGCCCCTTCGTCAATATCTTCGACTTCATGCGCCGCATCAACCTGCGCACCGTCAATAAAAAAGTAATGGAATGCCTGGCTTTCGGCGGCGCTTTCGACGAAATTCCGCCGCTGCAAGGCGAAAAAGGCGGGGCGCGCGCTACTTTCTTTGCGCCTTCCGATAAATACGAATCCTTTATCGAACACCTGCTCAAATACGGCGCCGCGCACCAGGAGGACAAGATTATGTCCACCAACTCCCTGTTCGGCGACCTATCCGACTCGGTCAGTATTCCCGAACCAACCATACCCAAAGTGGCGCCCTGGAATCTGCTCACCCTGCTGCAACGGGAAAAAGACGTGGTCGGCATATACCTCAGCGGCCACCCGCTCGACGACTACAAATTCGAGGTAGAAAACCTGACCACTTGCTCCCTCGACCGCATCGAAAATTTTCCGGGACAAAAGATCCGCATCGCCGGCTTCGTCACCAAGGCTGAACACCGCATCAGCCAGAAAGGCACCGGCTGGGGGCGCTTCACCATCAGCGATTATTCGGGCAACCTCGAAATCGCCCTGTTCAGCAACGACTACGCCCAATTCAAACATTTCTTCGAAGAAGGCAGCTGCCTGTACCTCACCGGGACGTATAAACAACGGTTCAACAGCGACGAATTCGAGTTCAAACCCGAAAAAGTGGAACTGCTCGAAACCGTCGGCGGCTCGCAAATCTCCGCCGTGACGTTGCAAATCCCCATCGAACTGCTCACCGTGGAACTGCTCGACCAACTCGACCGCATCTGCAAGGCACGCAAAGGAAAACACACGCTCAAAATGCGCTTGCTCGACCGCACCAACAAGCAAGCCCTGCCCTTCGCCTCCCAATCCCGAAAAGTGAACGCCGATTCGGATTTTGCCATGGAAATGGAGAAGCTGGGAGTGGAGTGTAAGGTGGGGTGAGGGGATTGAGAATTCTGATTGAAACAGGCTATATTTGCAAAAAATATGCAACTATGACAGACCTGATAATTAGTGTAAATCCACAGTTGGACGGATACAACTTCGGCCTTTCACCGAAAGTACGGCGGGAGTTATCCGACCTTTTTCCCAACGCTTTGTTAGTAGGTCACCTTTTTGTCTCTTACGAAACAAAATGGGATTTTGAAGCGCTTCGCGATCGGATTGAAGAACATATTTTACCCTTTTTGACAGGCGTGGAGTTGAAAGAACTGGCCAAATATTTCAAACGCGTCGTATTTTTTAACCCTGCGACCCATTCGGAAGAACATACAATTTCCCTGGAAGCCTATGTCGAAGAAAACCAACTTGTATCTCGGTAAAGCAGGGCAGTTTGCTGCCATGTCCGAATTTTTATGCCGGGGCTGGAATGTTGCAGTTCCGGAGGTAGATGTGGGCGATGATATATTTGTTGTGCGTGATTTTGACGGCAACTTCAAAAGAGTGCAGGTTAAAACAGCAACAGGAAAATCGACACTAAAATCGGGAATTCGAGCCCAGTTTAGTGTTAAGCGGAATCAATTGGAATTACAGGTAAACCCTATGCTGGTATATGCATTTTTGGTTCGATTTCGTAATAAATGGGAGCTCCTAGATCTAATTCGCCGCGATGTTTTACTTGATTATTTTCAAAATCATGGCACTGGCTCCATTGGCGGTGAGAACCAAGTTATTTTTACCTTTTTATTAGTTAAAGAAAAATTGTTCTGCGGTAAACAGGACATTTCACGGCATTTAGGCGATTTTGGTGACTTCCCGATCATTCCGCATTGAATTGATCGTGTTCATCGAAAATGCCCTGCCCTTCGCCTCCCAATCCCGCAAAGTGAACGCCGATTCGGATTTTGCCATGGAGATGGAGCAGTTGGGGGTGGAGTGTAAGGTGGGGTGAGGGGCCATGTGTTAAAATTTATATTGTTCGTAGGCTGCCGTTGCCTGTTCGAGGTCGAAGGATTTATTCAGGGTGTTGGCGTCCTGGCCCAAACGGGCTGTAAAATAATCGTGGAATTTTTCCATGGCCATGATCGGCGTGTTGGGGGCCGTTTTGCCCAGGCCGCAGCGGCTGGCGGCTTTCATAATAGCGCCCCAATTCCGGATAGCATCCAGATCGGCGGGCTGGGCAAGGTGGCGGTCGAGTTTTTCCAGCTGGCGTTGCAGGATAAAATTGCCGGCCCGGCAGGGTGTGCAGACGCCGCAGGATTCGTGTTTGAAAAACGCGGAAAAATTCAGCAATACTTTTATCAGGTCGCGTTGGCTGTTAAAGATCATAAACGATCCGCCACAGCGGATATCCCTGCGGTTCAGCAGGTCGAGCATGGAAATGCGGCGGTCTTTTTCGGCCATGGAAATACACTCGCCGGAAGGGCCGCTCACCTGAATGAAATAGGGATCTTCGGCTTCGCACAGCGCGAGCAGTTCGGCCACAGACATGCCCCATTCGATTTCGTACAGGCCAGGTTTGCGGCAATCGCCCGAAACGCTCACCAGTTTGGTGCCCGGCGAGCCGGGTATGCCGATCCGGTTATATTCGGCGGCGCTCATGCCGACGATGTGCGCTGCCGCGGCAAAGGTTTCCACGTTATTGATCAGCGTGGGTTGTTGCAGGTAGCCTTTTTCCACGGGGAAAAACCACTTGGTGCGCGGTTCGCCGCGTTTGCCTTCGAGCGATTCGAGCAGGGCTGTTTCCTCACCGCATACGTAAGCGCCGGCGCCCAGTTGGATACGAATGTCGAAATCGAAACCTTTAATGCCGCCGCAATCCTGGCCCAACAAGCCTTGCTTATGGAAATCCGCCAACGCGGCCTCAAGGCGGGACAGCAGCCAGGTATATTCTGCCCGCAGGTAAATTATGCCCTCCGTTGCGCCGATGGCGTGGCCGGCAATCAACATGCCTTCGAGCACCGATTCCGGCTTTTCCTGCATTAACACGCGATCCTTAAAGGTGCCGGGTTCGCCCTCGTCGGCGTTACATATCACGTATTTGGGCTGTGCCGGCTGTTCGCGGCAGGCATTCCACTTGACCCAGGTTGGGAAAAAAGCGCCGCCCCGGCCGCTCAGTTCGGCGGTTTTCAGTTCGGCAATTACCCCTTCCGGACCTAGGGCAGCCGCTTTCCGCAAGGCGCTGCCCGTTTCGTATTCGCGGAAAAAAATGGTCCGGCCGCCCGGCGGCACATAGCGGATATTCGCGTCGATAGGGTCACAAATAGAAGCAGGTGAAGCGCCGTATTCCAGTTCCCTGACGATGCGTTCCACTTTTTCGGGCGTCAGCCGGGTAAAGGGCTGAAACCCGATGAGCGCCGCGGGCTGCTGGTCGCTCAACCCGATGCAAGGTGTTGTAAACAGGCCAAAGCGGCCGGAAGGATCAA
>JAKLJF010000522.1:0-338 GCA_023151335.1 Thermoanaerobaculia bacterium
GGCCCTCATGTCGTATGCCATTGCGGCCGGAGGACAGATGAACTGGGTGGGATTCACGCTTCTCGCTATTGGCGGATTTCTGGTTACGGGCGCTTCCAATGCACTGAACGAGGTGCTGGAGCGCGACTACGACCGTTTGATGCCCCGCACGGCAAACCGCCCTGTGGCAACGGGGCGGATGAGCGTATCCACGGCAGTGTTGTCGGCCGGACTTATGGCGTTGTTCGGGGTTTCCCTGCTATCGCTGTTTAGCCCGCTGACCGGCTTTCTGGGTATGTTGTCGTTGATCAGTTATGCCTTTATTTACACGCCTTTAAAGCGTTCGACGCCATTGGCCG
>JAKLJF010000522.1:348-4296 GCA_023151335.1 Thermoanaerobaculia bacterium
GTACTGCGTGGGACGGGGTTTTGACGCCGATGGCCTTTATGTTGTTTGCAATTCAGTTTCTCTGGCAATTTCCGCATTATTGGTCTATTGCCTGGCTGGCTGATGAAGATTATAAACGCGCCGGTTTTTTTATGCTTCCGTCGCGCAGTGGTGAAAAAGACTCCAGTGTCGGTTTGTTGTCGTTTCTGTTTTGTGTGGCCATGTTGCTGAATGCAGTGTTGGGTTACTATCTGGGCCTTAGCAGTATGCCGGCTACCCTGGCATTGCTGGCGCTCAACGGCTTTTTCGCCTGGCGCTGCTGGCAATTGTACCGTACCTGTTCGCGTGAGGCGGCAAGGCGGCAAATGTTTGCATCCTTTCTGCATCTGCCCCTTTCGCTGATCGTGTTGTTATTGGATAAAATTTAAAAGAAAAATAAGCACACCCTATGAGTGCGGCTGTTTCACAATATAATCAAAATAAAATTCACCATCACAAACTGGCTTTGTGGGTGGGTATCGCCACGATCATCATGATGTTCGGGGCCTTTACCAGCGCCTACATTGTGCGCCGTGCCTCCGGCAACTGGTATGAATTCAAACTGCCGGACATATTTTTCCTGAATACGCTGGTGATCCTGGCGAGCAGTGCCACCTTGCACTGGTCGTACCGGTCATTCATCAACGGGGCAGAAAAACGGTACAAGGCTTTACTGGCGGCTACGCTTGTGTTCGGACTGGTATTTGTCCTGTTGCAATATCAGGGCTGGAAAGCGCTCGATGCGATGGGCGCTACCTTTACCGTAAACCCATCGAGTTCTTTTGTGTATGTGATATCCGGTTTGCATGCCGCGCACGTGTTGGGGGGCGTTGCCGCCCTCGTCGTAGCCTTGGCGCATGCCTTTTATCTGCCATTCAAACCAACGCCCCGGCGGAAATTACGCTTTGAACTGGTGGTACAATACTGGCACTTTGTTGACCTCCTTTGGGTATATTTGGTAATATTTTTTATGTTGCAATCCTGAAAACCTTAAATACTTAAAGTTCCTACTAGCTATCAATAACTGTTGATTATGGCAGAAACATCTGTTGCACACGCACACGAAATGCACGAACATGGCCACGCGGATGAGGCCCAACTCTGGGAAGGCGGAAAAGAGCCGTTCAAGGCGAGCTACGGCAAACTGATGATGTGGTATTTCCTGCTGTCCGATGCGTTTACTTTCGCCGGATTTCTGATCGCTTACGGCGCCCTGCGTTTCAGCATGCCGACCTGGCCGGAGCCGGATTTTGTATTTGCGTCTTTCCCCTTCGTCAAAGCGCATTGGCCGCTGATCTTTGTGACTTTCATGACCTTTGTCCTGATCTTCAGTTCGGTGACGATGGTGCGTGCCGTACAGGAAGGTCACCGGGAAAACCAGCGCGGCGTTGTTTTCTGGATGCTGATGACCATCCTGGGTGGAGCAACCTTCCTGGGGTCGCAAGCTTATGAATGGACCACGCTGATCGTCAAGGAGAATATGACCGTCTCTCAAAACCCCTTCGGCCGGCATATTGCCGACGGCGTTTACCTCAACAATGACGGCACGGAGGCAAAACGGCCCGATGGCGCCCCGCTCGAATTTCACAAAGGAGAAAGCTACCTGCTGCATATTCATGACGGCAGGGTAGAGGGATTGGCCTTCCATGATCTCTCTCAGCCGGGCGAAAAAATGATCCAGCACGAGGGCAGCAAAATCAAATACACCACCGGACCATATGCCGGACAAATACGCGAAGCGGAAATGGGGCCGAAAGCTTTCGGCGCCCTGTTTTTCTTCATTACCGGTTTCCACGGTTTTCACGTTTTTTCCGGGGTGCTGTTTCTGACCATTATTATGATCAATGCCGCCAGTGGTTTATATGCCGCCCGGCGTAATGGTTATGAAATGGTGGAAAAAATGGGCCTTTACTGGCACTTCGTAGACTTGGTTTGGGTATTTGTATTCCTCGTGTTTTATCTCCTGTAAAACCATATTTTCTTACGCATCTCACACTGTCTCACCAACTCATTGAAATAAAAAATGGCTGGACATCAAACATACGAAGAGCAAAAAGCGCTCGTTTTTCGCGGATTGCTGCTGCTTGGCGCCATCACGATCGTGGAAGTTTTAGTGGCATTGCTGGCAAAGGGACACCTGATACACAGTGTCAAGTTTACCGAAGGTTTCGGACACTACCTGTACATGCTGCTCATGATCGGCTTCTCCTTGTATAAGGCATATTTCATTATATTTTTCTTTATGCACATGGCCTACGAAGTGCGTGGCCTGGCCATCAGCGTGTTGCTGCCGACGGCTCTCCTGGTGTGGGCGATCATCGCCTTTTTCCAGGAAGGCAGTTCCTGGGGCGCCCGTCGCGAACTGATAAAGGAAAAGAATGAAGAACTGGTCAAGACGCCGGCAAAGCAACCCCAGGGGTTTCTCCTGCCCGGCATTTTCAAACGAGATCGGGGTTAAAAAAATCGGAGGCGGGGCAACTAAACCCCGCCTTTTTTGTTGAGTGTCAATATATTAATCAGTTAATGCCATGAGTGAAAAAGTATCGGGAAAACGCAAAGCATTTATTTTCGCAGTGCTGTTCCTTATCCTTGTTGTGTTGCCTGCCGGTTCCTGGCTTTATTTACGGGGCGGCCTGAAATGGCGTATGAATGCACAGGCCGAGTTGAAAGAATATGGTAAGATCAGAAAGGCCACCGTCATTTATGCCGATGGTACAAAGGAGGATATGCTGAAAGGCAAAGTATGCGTCCTGCACTTTTTCGGGGCCAATCCCGACCTGACTTTGGAAAACCGGGCCATTTTACAAACTGCCGAAAACCTGGTGCAACAATTTGGCTTTAAACCCGGAATGGTGGAAGACTATTTCAGAATAGTGATGATTGCGGACGGCGGTACGGCCGAATTCAAAACAATGGCGCAAACGCTTCCATCGGCCAACCTGGCCAATTGGGTTTGGACCGGCGGCCTGGGCTCGTGGAACACCATCCTGGCTAACGGTTACGATGCTTACTGTCAGCAGAATAGTATCCGGCCAGACGCTGAATACTTTGCCCTGTCCGACACGTCGGGCACAATCCGCCGCTTTTACAACGCCCTGAATGAAAAAGAAATCGGCCGTATGGTGGAACATATCGCCCTGTTGCTTCCCAATAAGTAAAAACCTGGATTATGTTGCAGGAATTGATTGACAAACCTGCCGGAGAAGAGAACCGGCTGTTGGAAAAACGCCTGAATATTATAGCCTACATCGTATCCGTCGTTGTGCTGCTCCTCGTTGGTCTGATGCGCCGGGTAAAAATCGATGTGGGTATCGATTTCAGTTTTTTGCCCCCGCTCCATGCGACGCTGAATGCCGTGGCTGCCGTATTCCTGTTGCTGGCCTACTACTTTATCCGAAATAAAAAGGTGGAGGCCCATCGCCGTTCCATTTACGCGGCCCTGGCGTGTTCAGCCTTGTTCCTGTTATCGTATGTGTTGTATCATTTCACCACACCGGAAACGCGATACGGGGGCGAGGGAGCCATGCGGTACATATACTTTTTTTTCCTGATCACACACGTCGTGCTGGCGGGTGTGATCCTGCCGTTCATTTTACTTACCTTTAACCGCGCTTTTACCGGCCAGTATGCCCGCCACCGAAAAATGGCCCGCTGGGTATTCCCACTGTGGTTGTATGTGGCGATCACAGGGCCGATTTGTTATCTGATGCTGAAACCGTATTATTGAGGTGGGTTTATGAGGGTTTAGGAGGTTTAGAGGGTTTGGGAGGTTTAGAGGGTTTAGGAGGTTTAGAGGGTTTGGGAGGTTTAGAAGGTTTAGTCTCCGGAGACAGACAGTATTGACATTATAATTTTTAGTGTATGAAAAAAATATCCAAAATAGGCTTATTACTTGGGTTGGTTCTGCTGGCGTTCTTTTTGTTGCCGGCA
>JAKLJF010000523.1 GCA_023151335.1 Thermoanaerobaculia bacterium
CAGTATCGGCGGCAACCTGGGCCACGGCAAAGCCGGCTACTACGCCTATTTCCAGCGCAAACAGGGCAACGGCTGGCGACCCAACGCGCAGTTCGAGCTCAACAACGGCTACGTCGACCTGCACCTGCAAGTCACTGACCGCCTGATGATCGACCTGGAATACACCGGCATGGGCTACGAAGCCCAGCAGCCCGGCGGGCTCACCGACACCCAGTTCGAGCAGGACGCCCGCCAGTCGAACCGGCAGCGCAACTGGTTCCGCGTCAACTGGAACCTCGGCCTCGTCGGACTGGAATACCGCCTCTCCGACCGCACCCGTGTCAGCAGCCGCACTTTCGGCCTCTACGCCGGCCGCGACGCGCTGGGCAACCTTTCGCCTGCCAACAACATCGATTTCGGCGGCAACCGCGACCTCATCAGCGGCGTGTTTAAAAATATCGGCAACGAAACCCGCCTGCTGCACCGCTACGCCATCGGCGAACGGGAAAACACCCTCGTGGTGGGCACCCGCGTGTACAAAGGCCAGTCCACCGCCCGCCAGGGCGAAGCGAGCGCCGGCAGCGATGCCGATTTCCGCTTCCTGCACCCCGACAACGTGGAGCGCTCCGACTACACCTTTCCCAATTACAACTATGCCGCTTTCGCGGAAAACATCTTCTGGCTGTCGCCAAAATTCACCCTGACGCCGGGCCTGCGCGTGGAAAACATCCAAACCTACGCCGAAGGCTACTACCAGCAACGGATTTACGATTTTGCCGGCAACCTCATTTCCGAAAGCCGCCAGACCGAAGACCTGTCGCGCAAACGCTCCTTCGCGCTTTTCGGCCTCGGCGCCAGTTTCAAACCCCGCGCGGGGTTGGAGTTTTACGGCAACTTTTCCCAAAACTACCGCGCCATCAACTTCACCGACCTGCGCATCGAAAATCCCAACGGCCGCGTCGATCCCAACATCCGCGACGAACGCGGCTACACCGCCGACCTGGGCTTCCGGGGCCGGCTGGGCGACTGGTTTTACACCGACATCACCGCCTTTTACCTCGCCTACCGCGACCGCATCGGCCTGCTGCTCCGCTCCGGCGAACCGCCGCTGTACAACGACTACCGCCTGCGCACCAACATCGCCGACGCGCGCAACCTCGGCCTCGAAGCCTTCGCCGAACTGAACTTCTGGCGGCTCCTGGCGCCCCGCGATTCCGCTACCCGCGTCTCCCTGTTCGTCAACGCCGCTTTTATCGATGCCCGGTATATCAACACCGACGATCCATCCATTCGCGACAAAAAGGTGGAATTCGTGGCGCCCGTGACCCTGCGCAGCGGCCTCAGCTTTGCCCGCGGCCCCCTGCGCGCCAACGTCAACTGGGCCTTCACCGCCGAACATTTTACCGACGCCACCAACGCCCGGCGCACCGCCTCGGCGGTGAACGGCGTCATTCCGGCCTACACCGTGGCCGACCTGTCGTGTGCGTACCGATGGCGCTTCCTTACCCTCGAAGCCAGTTGCAACAACCTCTTCGACCGGCGCTATTTCACCCGCAGGGCCGAGGCGTATCCGGGGCCTGGGATCATTCCGGCGGACGGGCGGAGTTTTTATGTGACGCTGGAGATCAGGTTGTAATTCCTTTTGACAGTAGCGTAATATATTGAAAACCAGCGTTTTAAACTCAATTTAAATTTAAAAAAATATAAACTTTTCTTCCCGCGCATTCCGCTTTCCCTGCTGTTAACCCTAACTTTCAGGGCTTTAACCTATATTTGTGGAACGCAACATCAACGAGTGTAGTCATGACGGATTATTCGACGGCCATTCCGGCCGAAGTGGAACGTTCGCTCCGGGCTTTGCAGTACCGGGAGCCACTGGTGTTCCGGAGCAGTATGACCCGGGAGCAGTTTCACGATTTTGTGCTGAAAAACAGCGAATTGAAAATCGAGCGGGACAAATTTGGAACGATAACCATTCATCCGCCCATGACTTTTGACTCCGGATATTACGAAGGGGAGGGCTTTTTCGCTCTGAAACAATGGTCGAAGACCAACCGGTTGGGTATGGCCTTCAGCCCTTCCACCTCCTTCGACATGCCTGACGGAGCCGAATACAAGGCCGACGGCGCGTGGATTTCGATGGAAAAGATCGGGCGGCTCAGCCCCGAAGAACGCAAACACATCGCCCTGATCGTGCCGGATTTCGTGATCGAAATGCGCTCTGAAACCGACCGGCTGCCGAGGTTGAAAAAGAAAATGACCGAAGGCTGGATGGCCAACGGCGTACGGCTGGCCTGGCTGATCGACCCCATCCGGGAACGCGCATGGATATACCGGGCCGACGGCCCGGCAGAGGAGATCAGCGGCTTCGACCGGGTATTGTCGGGAGAGGACATACTGCCGGGTTTTGAGCTGGATTTGAGGGCGTTGAAGGGATAGTCTGAAGTTGTCTGCCAGGCTGAGAACAAGGCCCAAACCGGGTGATTCCCCTTATTGTTGCCTGTCTGTACAAAACCCACAAGCTGCTTTACCCATGTCTTCCGACCAGGCTCAGGCGCTTCGCCTTATCGACGTTTCTCGCTATGCCGATGCCAAAATATCCTTACCCCGGGGCCAGGATCATTCCGGCGGCCGGGCGGAGTTTTTATGTGACGCTGGAGATTCGTTTGTAAAAATGTCGTCCGGCATTCAAAAGTGACCGGAACGGGATTTTTGGGAACCAAATCGTGAAAAATAAAGTTGCGCGATATTGACCGTTTGCCTAAAAGGTATTTCCTTTGCGTCCGATTTTGAAAAAGGGAGAGGTGACAGAGTGGTCGATTGTGCTTGACTCGAAATCAAGTGTACCTTCGGGTACCGGGGGTTCGAATCCCTCCCTCTCCGCTGAAGTGCCCGGTTGTTGAAGCAGCCGGGCATTTTTCGTAAATGACGGGATCATTTTCGTCTGAGGCAATAGGTTACCAGGCATATACGGCAAGGCTTTCACTTCTTCCCCACAATCTCAAACCCCCTTTCCAGCCGGTACCCGCTGGCATCCACCAGCACCAGCAGGTGTTTGCCCACGGGCGGCTGCAGCGCCATTTGGTGGAAAGTTTTTGTTTTGCCGAGGTAGGCGCCGTCGAGGTGCCAGAAGATTTCGGTTTCGGGGGCCCGGTGCGCCACCTGGAACACGGTGCTGCCGAGTTGGCCGTCGAGGTCGACGGGCACGTAGATCCGCGTTGGATTTTTGGGATAGATCAGTTGCATGGGGTTTTGTCCGGCGCCGGCTGTGCCGGCAAGGCAATCGGGCCGGAAGGGCGGCGGCGAAGCGTAGGCGGGATTTTTGCTTTTATAATAAAACTCTTCGAGGGGCGGCAGCACGAACCAGGGGCGGTGTTGCATATTGGCCGGCGATTCGCAGGCGCTGTTCACCTGCCATTGGCCCGTGGCGTCGAAGTGCAGCAGTTGGTGGAAAGGGCAGGCCGCCGCTTTCAGTCCGGTTTTGGGTATCCACACGGTATCGGCTTCGCAGTGCCCGGCGGCGCGGTATCCGCTTTGGCGGCACACCGGGGCCTGGATCATATCGTCGTAAGGCGGATCGAACCAGTTGCCGCCCGGCAGTTGTTCGAAGATTTCGAAGAGTACGGGCGCTGCCATGTCCACGCCGAGCAAACCGGGCCGGCCCTCGCCGTCGGCGTTGCCCACCCATACGCCCGCGGCATACCGGGGCGTGACGCCGGCGGCCCAGGCGTCGCGCCAGCCGAAGCTGGTGCCGGTTTTCCAGGCGATGGGCCGGCTGGCCTGAAACAGCTCCCATTCGCCGGCGCTGGTCGGGCGTTCCACTTCGCGCATGGCCTCGAACGTGAACCAGATAGCGCCGGCGCCCAGGGCTTCGGCCTGTTTGCTCAGGGCGCTTGGTTTTTGCGGCAGCGAAAAGGGTAAAAGTCCGCGGCGTACCTGTTATTGTCCGTTGCGTTCGTAAAAAGCGCCGAGACGGCGCGCCATGCAGGCGTAAATATTGGTGATGTCGAGCAGGTTGGCCTCGGCGCCGCCCAGGATCAGGGAAAGGCCGTAATGCGCCGGCGGGCGGTTCAGCGTGGAAAGCCCCAGGCGTTTGAGTTCGAAATGGCATTTTTCCAGCCCGTATTGTTGCAGGAGCAACACGAACGGGATGTTGAGCGAGCGCACCAGGGCGCGCCGGGCCGGCACTACGCCGTCGTAGGTTTCATAAAAGTTTTCGGGTTTGTACCGGCCCAGTTGGGTGGGCACATCGTGCAGCAGGCTGTTGGGCAGGATGTCGCCGCTTTCGAGCGCCAGGGCGTACAG
>JAKLJF010000524.1 GCA_023151335.1 Thermoanaerobaculia bacterium
GCCATGCAACGTATGAGCGGCATCGCCACGCTGTCGAGCCGTTTTGCCTTTGAGGTGGGCGACCTGCCCGTAAAAGTGCTCGATACCCGCAAAACCACCCCGCTCATCCGGTTTTTGGAAAAATGGGCAGTCAAGATCGGCGGTTGCGAAAATTACCGCTGGGGCCTCTACGACTGGATCATGATCAAAGACAATCATGTGGATGCCAGCGGCGGTATCCAGCATGCCATAGAACGCGCCCACGCCTACCTGAAAGCCAACCACCTGAACCTGAACATTACCCTCGAAGTACGAAACCTGGTAGAGGTGCACGAGGCGCTTGAAACAGGCGGTATCACCCGCCTGATGTTCGACAACTTCGAAATCCCGATCCTGGCAGAAGCCGTGGCCACGGTGAACAAACAGTTTGAAACCGAAGCTTCCGGCGGCATTACCCTGTTCAACGTCCGTAAATACGCCCTCACCGGCGTCGATTTCGTTTCAGCCGGCGCGCTGACCCATTCGGCCCAGCCGCTGGACATGAGCTTGAAAATCGTAAAGGAGTGATGAGTGATGAGTGCAAAATAACTCATCACTCATCACTCATAACTAAATATACGTGACTGCCGACAATTTCTACTGGTACGCCTCCGTGCTGATTTTCGTCCCGTGGGCGCTTTTGATCTTTGCGCCACGCTGGCGCTTTACCGAGCCAGTCGCTTTCGGCTCGGCGCTGCTGTTATCCCTCGCAGCCGCATGGTTCACCTTTGCCTACCTGAGCAACGGGGAAGAAGGAGGCAGCTTGCTGTCGCTGGAGGGTTTGAAAAATCTGTTCCGCAGCAAAGCCATGATCCTGACGGGCTGGTTCAATTATTTGTCGTTCAGCCTGCTGGTGGGTATCTGGCAGGTGCACGACGCCCGGCAGGAGAAAATTCCCCACCTCGCGGTGGCGCCGGGCCTGATCCTGACCCTGCTCGCCGGGCCGGCCGGTTTGCTGGTTTACCTGGCTGTGCGGGCATTGAGAAAAGGGAAGTGGGAGGTGTGAGGAGGTTTAGAGGGTTTATGAGGGTTTAGATGTCCGGATAAATAAAAGGAAACCCGCGTCATCCACAGCGGTTGTTGTTGTTTTAAATCAACAAGCAGCAGCGCGGATGGCGCGGGTTTCGCGTAGCAATACAAGGCCTGGTATTGGCCATTCCTGTTTATTCCTGTTCAACCGGGGCAGCCTTTGCTGCGCAGCAGGCTTTTCCTTCTTTCGCACCGCTGGTGCAGCAAGCTTTGCTGGAGCCCATGGCGCAGGATTTTTTCACCATGCCGGAATTACCTTCAGCCGTTACGGATTTCGGCGCCACGTTCACAAAAGTGTTGGACGCTTCATCATACTGAACGCTGACGAATTTGACATTACCCTGGCTGTCCGACTCTTTGCGTACATACGAAACGGTACCGTCGTCGGCCATACGTTTTTCGATATTGGTGTCGGCAGCGGCAGCTTTGGACGCTTTGGACATGCAGCAGGATTTGGAAGCGCTGGCCGCGGTGCTGGCGCTGCCGTGGCAGGATTGAGCGTTGGCGGCAGCAATGCCCAGAACAAAAAGGAAGGAGAGGAGGAAAATGCCCTTTTTCATAGCGGGAAACAACTTTTGTGATGTGAAGAGATCAATGTTTAAAAACGGCACCAAAAGTAAGGCCATCGCGTCAAATTTAAAGCGAATTTCCAAATCCTTAACAATTATTGCTGACTAGCTACGTATTTTCGCCCGAAAATGCACGGAAAAGAGCCATGTCCAAGCGAAAATCCATCAAAGCTGTTCCGAAATCCTCCCCTGCCAGACGCCCAACTGCACCCACGCCACGGCAGACGGTTACGCTCCCCCTCGCGCCCGACTGGGTAGGCTGGCTCGCTGCCGCCCTTGGATTTGTGTTGTACCTCAACACGTTTGGACACATTTATTGCCTGGACGACTATTCCGTTATCAAAGAAAACTGGGTGACAAAAGGCGGGTTGAAAAACCTGGAACTCATGTTTACCAAGGAATACCGCTATGGCGCCTGGAATAGTCCGGGCTCTTTGTATCGCCCCCTGTCGCTGCTCATTTTTTCCCTGCAATGGCAATTGTCGCCCGACAACCCTGCCGTCGGGCATATTATGAACGCCATCGTGTACGGACTGAGTGGTTGGGTACTTTGGATCACCTGGCGGCGTGTCCTGGCCGGTTATCCGCCCATCCTGCCCGCGCTGGCTGTTTTGTTTTTTATGGCGCACCCGGTGCATACGGAAGTGGTGGCCAATATCAAAAGTCTGGATGAAATACTGGCGCTGCTGTTCAGTACGGTTTCGCTTTATTGTATCTGGCGCTATTTCGAACATAACAAAAATAGCTGGCTGGTCTGGAGCATTTTGTCGTACACCCTGGCTTTGTTTTCCAAAGAAAGTTCCATCACTTTTCTGGCGATATTTCCCTTGTGCATTTGGTTTTTTACCGACCGGAAATTGGGAGAGAACCTGCGCATATCGGCGCGTTTCCTCGTGCCCGCCATCATCTTTTTGCTGATCCGGCACCAGGTATTAAGCGCGCAGCCTTACCCGGAAGTGTATTCCGAGCTGGATAATTTTATCGTCGGGGCAAAAGACGCGTCCACACGCCTTGCATCGGCTTTTATGATGTGCGGCTTGTACCTGAAAACGCTCGTATTCCCGCACCCGCTCATCAGCGACCTCGGTTATCCGCAGATGAAACTGGTGACCTTTGCCGATTGGCGCGCGCTGGCGGGATTTTTTATTTACGCCGGCATGTTCATCTGGGCGCTGATGAACCTGGGCAAAAAACACGTCCTGGCATTTGCTATCCTGTTTTATCTCGTTTCTTTTTCGCTGTTCAGCAACGTTTTGATGCTCATCGGTACCTCGTACGGCGAACGGGTGCTGTACACGCCCTCGTTCGGCTTTGCGCTGGCATTGGCCTGGCTGCTCATGCGCCTGTTCGCTATTCGTTGGGAGGAGAATGTGCCACTGGCCCGGCAGCTGAGCAATCCCGGCGGCAAGGGGACGCTCGTCTGGGGGCTTGCCGGCGTCATCCTGCTGGCTTATTCCGTAAAAACCGTTCTGCGCAACCCGGCCTGGTACACCAGCTACACTTTGTATAAAGCCGATTATCCGAACTCGCCGAATTGCGCCAAACTGAATTACCACCTCGGCATAGAAACGATAAAAGAAGGCATGAACGAAGAAACCGGCGTGGTAACGGATTCAAATTGGGTAAACAAGGCCATCGGTTATTATAGCCGCGCCATCGAACTGTTCCCGCAATACCACGACGCCTATGGCAGCCGCGGACTGGCTTATTTCCGCCTGCAAAAATACGACCAGGCCTACCGCGACTACCAACAGGCGCTTAAACACCGCCCCAACGACGACAAGGTGCTGTCCAACATGGGTTTCATCTATTTCCTGCGCAATCAGCTGGACTCCGCCGAAACGGTGTACCGCAAGTCGGTCGCCCTCAATCCCCGCTTTATCGACGCCCGGCGGAACCTCGGCGCCGTGCTGGCCATGAAAAAACAATTTCCGGCGGCTATCGAACAGTGGCAGGAAGGGCTGAAGTACGAACCGGAAAATCCCACGCTGCTCCAATACATTGGCTCGGCATATAAGGATATGGGGCAGCCGGAGAAGGCGCAGCCCTGGCTGGAGCGGGCTGCGGCGGCGCAAAAGAATGTTAAAGGGCAATGAGCCACTAAAAATGAACGCCGGACATTGACGCGCTCGCAGATTTCCCTATGAAGCTTAACACATATTTGCTCTGCTTACTTTTCCCCTTTTCTTCACTTCTGCCCGCCGAAGAACTCCCTACCCTGTCTTTCCTCGCCCTCGCCGTGACGAGCGGCGAAATCTGGGAAGCCGAACCGCTGTATTTCGATTCCTCCTTAACCTGGCAGGAACGTTCGCCGGCTGATGACGCCGAGTGGCTGCGGGTGCGGGTGACGCGGGTTTTTCGAAGCCGGATATTTAAAACGGGAGACACGGTATGGGTAGACACGGGTACCAGCTTCCTCTGGCCGCAAAACGGCCGGAAGGACTACCACTGGTATTCCCCACCGCGGGGCAGCGTCAGCCGCCTGCTGCTTTTTTCCTTCGCTTACACGCGGGAACAATACTGGGAAATGTATGGCCGGAATGCGCCGGCAGACCGGCCCCTGTTGGCATCCCTGAATCTTTCCGGCGTTCGCCTACTCGACCGGCAGGGGAACGTGTTCGTACCCTGGCAAAACGAAAATCCAGGGCCTTATCAATTT
>JAKLJF010000525.1 GCA_023151335.1 Thermoanaerobaculia bacterium
TTCTGCATTCGTCCGACGACAAATTCGTCGGACGAAGTACCGGCCCAGCTGTTATGCACAGCCGAGGCTCGGCGGTAGAAAAGGCAACTGGTACGTGCGCTACCAATTGTCCGATTTTTATTCGTTTTTCTATCTGAGATTTATCAAAGACAGCAGCGATCTGGATAAGGACTTTTGGCTGAAAGCGATAGACCATCCCGAAATACGGGCCTGGAGTGGTTATGCAGTTGCAACGCCAACGCCAGACAAAGAGTTTCATCCCTTGACCAGCACTATTTTCGTTTTATCCGCCTTTATCACATTCTTTAAAAATTGTATCAGTTCGCCGTATTGTTCCTTCGGATGAATGGAATTGTTCCATACCAATTTTCTATAAATATAAATCGTATTGTTTTCATGCCGGCAAGATAAAGAATAATATCCAAACTGCGATGATAACAGTACAGGCGCCGGCAGGTTTTCCGGCGTATAGCCCTCCGGGACCGCCATGCTGAAATTATCCTCTTCGGTAAGGCCCCGCGAGTGCGCCTGCACGGGAAAATGCCGTACACTGTCGGCGTTTACCGGTACGTTTAGTTTTTCGGATAATGCGCTCAGCGGCACAAACAATCGTTTCCCGCTGACCGAAGCGAACCGGGGCACAGCGAGCCCGAGATGTTGCGTCACTTCGGGCAGGCGTTCTTTTTTGCGTTCAAATTCCAGTGCGACAATCTCGAAATCGCTGATATTCAACCGATCGTACAGGTACTTTTTGCGTTTCTCGTCGTGCAGGTCTGCAAGCGCGGCGGGTATGTCTTGTGCGATACCGGTGAAAACGGCTTTGGATTGCAGGTTGGCGCTGCCGTCCGTGGCCAGGGCGATTTGCGTTTCCCGCCGTATGATATTTACCTGTTCATCATATTTTGGCGTTTGCACCAGCCAGCCACCTTCCGGGGTAATAAGCAATGCCGGGCGGTTATCGGTAAAATCGCCGAGAAAACCGCAGCTTTCCGTTTGGCTGGTACATTCGAGCCAGAGGGTATCCCGTTCCATCGGTACGCAGGCAATGGCGTGGTTGAACCAGGCATTGGGGAAGTCGGGGAATTGGGCGTTTTGTTCGCCGGCAGAAGCCCGTATAAGGACGTAACACGCCGGGATGCCCACGGCGCGCAGCATGGCGATCATGTAATTGCTCAGGCCCTTGCAATCGCCGTATTTGAAGCGGTCCACCTCCAGCGCGGGCGCCGGTTGCCAGCCGCCGATACCCAGGCCCACAAAGTAATACCGGGTATGGTTTTGCATAAATTCATAGACCCGGCGAATTTTACAATAGTCGTCGGTACAGTCGGCGGTGAGTTGTTTCAGTTTGGCTTCCGTTTCCGGCGGCAACTGGTCTTTGCCCGCGTTCAGCGTTAGAATAAACCTGCCGAACGATTGCCAGCTGCTCATGTCGCCGTCGTACCCTTCGATGGTAAATACGGTAGGGGCTGTTAAAACCCTGGGCAGGTTCCAGCTGTCTGCCGGCGCGAAGGGTTCGGGCAAAAAAGCCGGCAGGTTTTTGAATTCCCAGCGCAGGGCGGCGGTCTTGCAGCTTTGAGGCACGTTTTTTTCTTTTACCCGCACTTCCAGCCCCGGCGGCATAACCACCTCGAATCGGGCCGTTTCGACCGATACGCCCGGCGATTCCTGCGGCTCGAACACCGGGTAGAACATCAGTCCGTTGTATTTCCGGGTAACCGTGTATTCAATCGTGTAGGGGAACGGCAGGCGGGGGAAACGCAGCACTTTTATCCGGTTGTCGTTCACGAAATACTCCAGGTGTTTGGCGTCTTCGATGTCCTTTTTCCCGATTTGGCGGATTTGTTTGCCGGCGGCGTCATATACGGCGCCTTCAATGTTATCAATCCGTGTTATTTTGTCATAATAAAAAAACCGTTCGAGTTCATCCCCGGCTTTTTCGTTCAACAGGGTGATGACCCGGCGTTCTGTTTCGATGGCTTCGCCCTTGTTCAGCACTTCGAATTTCAAGTCGTAGAAACGTACCACGGCATTGGCCTTGCGCAACATTTCGGGCGCAATTTTGGCGGCGGCATAGCCGTCGTTGGCAAGGCCCCTGCCGGTGTAAATGGCCGGCAACAGCAAGAAAAACAGGTATCTCATGTCAGATTTTGGTTAATACGACTTGTTCTTCCAGTTTGGCAGCCCAATCGCCGAAAAACTGCTTCAGGTCGGCGTAATGTTCCACCTGGATATACGGGTTTTTGATCTGCTGGCGGATTACGACCTTGATCGCTTCCGCGGTGGCCTCGGCGATGTACTGAAAGGAAAGACCGTTTTCGCCGAAGGTCATTTTGGCCGTTTTGGGCAGTTCCTCCACCTGGTAACCCGGTGGAATCCTGATGGTAAAACTCCAGGTCGAAAAGTCCGGCGTGCCCAGGTCGATATTGAATTTTCGCTCCGGGTTTTTGAACGGATTTTCCTGTATGCCAAAACCAAGCGTGGGGCTGAGGTAGATTTTGTCGCCTGAAGCCGTCATAAAAGCGGCAGTTTCCAGTTGGAAAGTGCCTTTCAGGTTTTCATCCTGCCATAGATCCACGTTTTCGACTTTCAGGTCGCTGCAACGTCCGTCGGCGATCAGCGTTTTGAATT
This sequence comes from Thermoanaerobaculia bacterium, assembly GCA_023151335.1. Taxonomy (GTDB): domain Bacteria; phylum Bacteroidota; class Bacteroidia; order Chitinophagales; family Saprospiraceae; genus M3007. Next base: position 2,629 of record JAKLJF010000525.1, read on the forward strand.
TTTCCTGCACAAAAGACTGCGCGTCCTTTTCCCTGATCTTTACCCTTGCCTCGGCGGCGCCGTAGCCGGTTTCCGAAAAGGTTACGAGGCCGGCGAGGCCGTTTTCCGGGTGCAGGCTGAGATCAGCCATTACCGCGTGGCGTACCGAATTTTTGTTTTGAAGCGGTATCCAGGTCGGGATTTCCTTTTCTTTCATCAACAAGCCTTCGCCGTTCAGGTCTTCTTCCGGGAGTAGTCCGGGCGGATTGGGCCAACCGGTGACGTCCATCAGGGTCAGTTGATTATCGGCGCCTTCCACGGCCGCGATCACCCGGTTGAAGGCGTCGGTAGTTACCCGGAACGACAGTACACGGCCATTACCGCGGGTACTGATCATCAGGGGGTATGCTTTGAGGCCGGCACGGCGCAGCATGTTGATAAACAGCAGGTTGAGGTCGGTGGGCGTACCTTTCCGGTTTTTGACGAGTTCGTCCGGTTTTTGGCTTGGCCAGAGGTAGCCGCGGTCGTTAACCTGGTAGTTTTGGCCTATGAAGGCGTAAACGGCGGCGATTTTTTCAGCATCGGTCGTTAATCCGCTTACGCATTTTTTCGCCTCGGCATCGGTATGCTTTTCCGATTTTATGACATCGCCGTACACGTCTTCGAACATTTCCAGGCCGAGCCGCTCCCAGGAAATATTTCGCTCCCGGAACGCACGATTTTCAAGGCGGTAATTATCGCCGCCGGTGTGCACCAGGTCAGTCTCGTAAACGGCCCTGATGTCGAAATTTATCTGCGACAGGTAATCCCGGACCGAGTGTACGAACTGTTCCGGCTTCAGGGCTGGCAGGTTTTCCTGAATGAAGTGCATGTTATTGGTGTTGTACTCCACGCGGGCGTTTACATTTTTTGATTCGACGACCAGGCCGCTGCTGCGTGTGCTGAAGCTGATGTTGAGATGATCGGTTTTGGTGTTTTCTTCGGCCACTGCGAAAGGCTCCCAACCCTGCGACATCTTCCGGTATTCAATGAATGTGGGCACCGAGGCTTCAAACTCGCTCCAGATGGTCGGAATGTCCTGCCGTTGGAAGGCCCAGTCCTGGATGCCTGAACCTTCATCGGTAAGGGTGTATTTTAATTCGATGATACTGCCTTCCCGGACCGCGGGAATAGTGATCTTTTTGACCATGCGGCTGCGGGTCAGTTTTTCATCGAAAACGTTGTCCTTGCCGATTTTGGTTTCAACGATTTTGCCATTTTCCAGGTTAAAGCTGGACGCTTTCAGGTCGCCGATCTTTTGCGATTCAAAGAAAAAAATAGCCGCATCGGCGAGGTAGTAGGCTTCCTTGCTGAATATCTTGATGCGGGTATGCCGGTCAAATTCGAAAATAAAACCGCGATCGGTCACATAGCGGTGTGAAATATGGCCTTTGTCGAACAATACCACCGCCGGGGCGGCAGGGTCGATGGGGCAGGATCTCATGTTTATCTCCTCATCGGAGATTTTGCCGAATTTGACTTTGAGTTCTTTTTTCTGTGCAGATAGGGAAGTAGCGAAAAGGGTGAGACAGAGCAGGAGGTTTAAGGTGTAACGCATGACAGCAGATTTTTGAAGTGAGCAAATGAGGCACATTGCAAAAATCAAACATTTGCCAATATTGATCAA
>JAKLJF010000526.1 GCA_023151335.1 Thermoanaerobaculia bacterium
CAAGCCGTGCTCGACCGCGACGCAGCGGGCAAGCTGATCCGGAAAGCAGGGGTAATGGGTATCGTGCTGAAGGGAGGAATGGTGCGGCCGGGGGATGGGATCGAGGTGGTGTGGCCGGAGAAGCCTTGGAGCGGGTTGGAGCGGGTGTGACAACGAAACACTTGTTTGATTTTCGTAAGTATCGCTTTGGAATTCGTTAGGCCGGGGCAACCCTGGTCCCGCACCTTTGCAGCGTAAAATCATTCCAATTCAAAACGATGACCGTGCTGCAAGCCAACCAGATTTTCAAAACAGCGACCCTGTTATTCGCCTTTCTGCACCTTACTTTCGTCGCTTTTTCGCAAGGTAAGGACACTACGCAACATACGCTGAACTTCCGAGGCTCCGTCAGTGTTACCAACAACGGATTCTCCTTCATCCCTTCCTTCTCGCTGGGTAAGCCCGCGGCCATTGTTACCCTTTCGGCGGGCGGTAAAAGGTTCAGCTTTGAGCCGGAGTTCCGGTATTCGCTGGAAGGCAAACCCTGGTCCTTCATTTTTATCTGGCGGTACAAGTTGCTCCATGTCGACAAGTTTCAGTTTACAGTGGGCACGCACCTGCCCGCACTGAATTTCAGAACCATATCCGTCGTAAAAGACGGCCCAACGCAGGACGTCATCCAGGCGCAGCGATTTTTCCCGGTCATGGAGCTGGCGCCTGCCTTCACGATTTCCAAAAGCATAAGCGTGGGTATGTTCTATCTCTATGGACGCGGCGCCAAAGAGGTGGCCGCTAAAAACACCCATTTTCTTTCTTTGAGAAGTCATTTTTCCAATATCCCGGTCTGCAAAAAGTGGTATTTTCGATTCAGCCCGCAAGTGTTTTACCTGGCACAGGACGACAAAGACGGGTTCTACCTGGCCGCGGGACTGACGTTGGCCCGGCGCGACTTCCCCCTTGCCCTGTCAACCCTGATGAATAAGCCCGTTCGGACCGATATAAGCGGAAAAGACTTTGACTGGAATATCAGTCTGGTGTACTCCTTTGATAAAAAGTATGTCCGGCAATAGGCGCCATCCTGTTTAAAATCCGTAAACTTGCTGATATGGAAAAGACAGAATCGCTGGAAGAATTCTACAAACGGAAGTTTGATTGGATACCCGACAACATCAAAAATGAAATCGGGCATTTCAATGTGTTTGCGCACGAACCGGTAGATTCCGGCAAAACCAGGCCGCTTCCATACAGAAGACGGGATTTTTACAAAATCATGCTAGTGGTGGGCGATATCGACATGCATTACGCCGACCGGGTGGTTTCAATCAAAAAGCAGGCATTGTTTTTTTCCAATCCGCAGATCCCTTATAAGTGCGAAAACCTGGAAAGGATCAAAACGGGTTTCTATTGTATCTTCAATCAACACTTTTTCCACAAGTTCGGCGATTTGAATCAATATTCAGTGTTCCAACCCACCGGAAACCATGTGTTTGAGTTGTCCGATGACCAGGTGGAGCAGGTGAGCGGCATTTACCGGAAAATGTTTGATGAAATCAAATCGGACTATGTACACAAGTACGACGTGTTGAGGAACCTTGTTTTTGAACTCCTGCATTTTGCCATGAAAATGCAGCCGGCCGTACCGGCTGACCACCAGCGGATAAACGCTTCGCAACGCATCGCCACGCTGTTTCTGGAACTGCTCGAACGCCAGTACCCCATCGACGAAAACCACCCGAAAGTGGGTCTGCGCGCGGCCTCCGATTTTGCCAGTCAACTGAACATCCATGTCAACCACCTGAACCGGGCCGTGAAAGCCATCACCGACAAAACCACGACCCAGATCATCGGCGAGCGCATTTTGCAGGAAGCGAAAATCATGCTGCGGCACAGCAACTGGAATGTGTCGGAAATTTCGGACGCGCTGGGTTTTGCGGAGGTGACGCATTTCAATAATTTTTTCAAAAAACACGTCGGACAAAGTCCGTTGAAATTCAGAAACACTTGATTTTCAAATTTAAACGTTCAAAAATGAAAGTACCAGCCATTTTGTTTGTTGTACTGTTCAACGTTCATTTGAACGCTCAAAACAGCGCAGATTCAAACACCCTTTTTCCCAAAGGGAATAAAGGCTCCGGCGAGTATTTCACCGGAAATGTTTGGGTGAATGTGTTGGCGTCTGCCGACTCCATTTTTAACACGCAAATCGGCAGCGTCACCTTTGAAGCAGGGGCAAGAACGCATTGGCACAGGCATGGCGGAGGGCAATTGCTGCTCGTGACCGACGGCACGGGCTACTATCAGGAAAAAGGTAAATTGGTGCAAATCATCCGGAAAGGAGACGTGGTGAAGTGCCTTCCCGACGTGGAGCATTGGCACGGGGCATCGGCTGAAAGCGCCATGACGCACCTTGCCGTCAATACCAATACGCAAAAGAAAATCGTCACCTGGTCGAACCCCGTCACACAGGAAGAATACCTCGGCAAAAAATATCAGGCAAAAGCCCCTCCAACGCAGCCCTTTGGCAAGGAGGCATTTGACCCCTCCGACAAAACAACCCTGCGGTGGTTGGGCATGGCAGGTTTCCTGATCAACAGCAGGGGCACGACACTTATGATCGACCCCCTGCTGGGCGGCTTCGATATGCCCGTGATGATTGATTTCCCGATTGCCGCCAAAGATGTCCCCCGTCTCGATGCCATATTGGTCACGCACAGCGACAACGACCATTACAGCTTCCCGACCTGTCTTGCTTTGAAACCGGTAACCCGCGCCTATCACTCCACCGTATACGTGGACTCGTTGATGAAAAGTCAGGGCTTGCCTTCCTTCGGTCATGGCATTGGCGCAAGTTTCGACATCGGGAAAGTGCGGGTGCGCATGACCGCTGCCGACCACGGCTGGCAAAATGCTTATCCCGGAACGAGCAATCGTTATTTCAAAAACGAAGACTGCGCGGGATTCTGGATTGAAACGCCGGATGGCAACATCTGGGCTACGGGCGACTCCCGCCTGATGGACGAGCACCTGCACATGGCGACACCGGACGCCATTTTATTCGATTTTTCAGATAGCGAATGGCATTTCACCTTCGAAGGCGCTGTAAAGTTGGCCAATGCCTACCCGAACACCCCGCTCCTCCTCCACCACTGGGGGTCTGTGGATGCGCCCGATTTTCCCCCCTTCAACGGCGACCCGCGGCGACTGCTCAGCCATGTCGTGAACCCGGAGCGGGTTCACATTCTGGCTCCGGGAGAGCCGTTTACGCTAAAAAGTTTGAAAAAATGACACCAACGCTTACAAGGCACATTTGCAGACACCGCATTTTATCAAATACAAGACTGGAACAAAGGAAATGGTCAAGTCGCTTGAACTGGTCGAGACCACGCCCCTGATTCCCGGCATGAAGATAAAATGAAGCAGGAAATCGCCTGTACGCCGGACTTCATGGAGCTATGGCATGCACACTAAACTGGTTGTTTATTCCACAATCAACGTGCGCCGTTGGACGGTATACGCGGAAAAATAACCCAGGCAGGCGCCTTCAAAATTATTGTTGGGATTGGCCGGCACGCTCGCGTTGGGGCCATTGCCATTAGATGCATCCAGCGCCACGAAGTATTTATAGGTGGCGCGATCAATATTCCGCATTTCAACCGTGACGCTATCGCCGATGTTTGTTTTTAAATCGGGCGCCAGGAGCAGGTTGCTGACCTGAGCCCCGTCATTGTTTCTGTCATCCATAACAAAAATATAAGGCTGGCGCTTTCCATTATTGCTTTGAACGAATTGATAGTTGTTTCCAAGCCCGGCAGGGTCTCTGAATAAGGGCATGAGTACCAGCGTATTCTCTTCGCCAAATGGCAGGTTGATTACGCTCAAATTATCGAAGGGCACTTTATGAGGCATGGTTGATTGTGCTGTAAACAGGTCTCCGTTGATCCAAACCTGTAGGGTGTAGGTGCTGCCATAGACTCCAGGTTTCGCTTCCGGGGTTTCGTACCATCCCGGCGATTTTTCAACCAGGGTATCCGTTTGTCCGGCGTTGTCCGAAATGACGACGAGGGCCCCGCGAACTGCAGGAAAATCATTGGGTTGATCGAAATTCACCGATAATGAAATACGGACAGAAAATGGCCGGGATTCATCTGTTATACAACCTTCAATGACGTATTGGACAGGGGCGTTGCTCAGATCCAGGTCAATGACCTCTTCCTTGTTGCAGGAGAAAAAGAACAAAGCAGGCGCGATATAATAGAAAATGTATTTAGAGAGCAGTTTCATGATGTGGACA
>JAKLJF010000527.1:0-321 GCA_023151335.1 Thermoanaerobaculia bacterium
GGTTCTGCGTCCGGTTAACCGGCGCAAACGGTGTAAAAAAAAGTCCAAAACTCAAAGTCGCGATCTTAATCGTCTTCATGTGCGGGTTGTTTGGCAATGTTGACGTAAAAAAGGAAAAAAGTACCATTTAACGCGGCCAAAATCGGGTTTATTTTGGAAACCGGAAAACCCGGCGACATTACTGCCACCGGGCGCTGCTATTCCGAAAAACCAAATCAAATGTCATTGAGTGATTGAGTGATTGAGTGATTGAGTGATTATTTCATACGCCGCCTACGGCGTCGAAACAATAAACTAGCCACGAACCAATTGAGTGATACG
>JAKLJF010000527.1:331-4267 GCA_023151335.1 Thermoanaerobaculia bacterium
AATCACTCAATCACTCAATTTCTCAATTCCTGCCCGACTTCACGCGCCGGCTTTCGTCTTCGAGGCCGGTCCTGCGCTGGCGGGCGCCTTTCACTTCGGCGCTGCCGAAGCGGTAAGAGAAGTTGAGCGTGACGGTGCGGCTTTCCCAGCCGCCGTGAGCGCTCATTTTCAGTCCGGGGCTGAACAGGTTTTCCCCCGTCCAGCCTGCGGTGCCGAGGATATCGCCGAAACGTACCCGCACTTCGCCTTTGTCGTGCAGCACTTTTTTCTGGATGCCGAGATCCATGGCGCCTTGTGCGCCGCTGCGGAGGGTGCCCCAGAAGGCGCGGCTGTTGTACCAGCCGGAGAGCTGGATACTGAAGCCGGCGGGCAGGCGGAACGTTTGTTCGGCGTACAGGTTGAAGGCCGTGTATTGTTGTTCGGCGCTGTATCCGTCGCGGAATTTGGCCGAGAAGTCGCTGTAATACCCGGTAATGCTGACGAAACCTTCCCACCATTTGGCGATGGGCGTGGGGGCGTTCAGCGTGACGGTGTAGTTGCGTTGGTCGGCGATGTTTTCGTTGGTGATAAAGGCGGCGCGCACGTTGGTGGTGTCGAGCACCTGGGTAAAGAGGTCCTTCGTGTGGCTGTAGCCGAGTTTGATCACCGGCTGGCCCTGATAGGTGGGGCTGATCTCGAAGCTGTTGGTAAACTGGGGGCGCAGCAGGGGGTTACCCTTTTGGTAGGTCAGTTCGTCGAGTTTGAATTCGAAGGGGTTGAGGTCCTGGTAACTGGGGCGGTCGATACGGCGGCTGTAGGTGGCATTCAGGCCGAGTTTTTCGTTGAACTTGTAGGTCAGCGCGGCGCTGGGGAAAAACTCGGTGTAGTTGTTTTCCACCTTTTCGCCGTCCTGCGGCGTGCTGGCGATCAGATCGCCGGTGTAATCGGTGTTTTCCACGCGCAGGCCGGCCTGTACATGCAGTTTGCCGAACTGGCGCTGGTAGTTGACGTAACCGGCGCTGGTGCGTTCGTGGTATTTGAAACGGTTGCTGACATCGGGATCTTTAATTTCCTGGTTGTTCACGATATTAAAGAAATCGAATGTGTTGTCGGTACGCACGTCGGCCACTTTTACACCTATACCCAGGTTGCCTTTGACGAAGGGCTGTTCGTAGTCGGCTTTGGCGGTGACGATGTTGATATCGGTTGGTGTCAGGCTGCGGTAGATGCGTTGGTTGATGAGGATTTGACCGTCGGGGCTGCGGTAATAGTTGGGTTGCAGGCTGTTGCCGCGGATACGGTAAGCGCCCCGGTCGAGATCGATGTTCAGGCTGTGGCCGGTGGTGTCGGCGTAACGGTAGTTGAGGTTGGCGTTCAGGTCTTTGCGGTGATCGTCGATGTCGTTTCGGGCGTCGAGCAGCGAGTCCACGGCGCCGGGGGTTTCCTGGCGGCCGATGGCGGTCAGGCTGCTGCTGTGCCAGTCGGCAAGGTTCATATTGCCGTTCACCAGAATGCCCACGGTATGTTTGGCATTGATGTTCCAGTCAGCGCCGAGGCGGGCGCTGTTCCAGCGGCTCATGAAGTACGATTTGGCTTGCTGGTCGAAGCGTAGGCTGTTTTGTTCGCGCAGGAAATTCTGGTCGTTGTGCCAGCGGCCGTAGTGGTTGTTATAGGACCCGAACAGGCCGAGGTTTTTGCCGCGGTTGTTCAGGCTGATGTTCAGGCCGCCTTTAGGCGTTTCGCCGTAAGCGCCTTCGAGGCCGACATTGCCGTTGGTGCCCAACGCTTTGTTTTTGCGGAGTTTGATATTGATGATACCCGCGTTGCCGGCGGCGTCGTATTTGGCCGAGGGGTTGGAAATGATCTCGATACCGGCAATATCGGATGCTTGCAGGCCTTTGAGCTGGGCGGCCAGGTCTTTGCCTGACAGTGGCACTTCACGGCCGTCGATCATGATACGCACGCCATTTTTGCCGCTGATGCTCACTTTTTCATTGTTATCAACCGTCACGCCGGGCGCTTTGCGCAGCAGTTCCAGCGCGTTCAGGCCGGTGGAATTGACCGTACCTTCCACGTTGAGAATGGTTTTGTCGGCTTTTACCTCGATAACCGGCTTTCGGGCAATGACGGTCACTTCGCCCAGTTGCTGTGCGTTTTCCCGCAGGAAAAGGTCCTCCAGTGTCAGGTCGTTGCCGGTATAGTCAAACACCGGGGTGGTATTTTTCCCCGCGCCGATAATATTGGCTTCCACAAAATAACGGCCGGCAGCGGCGCCGGTCAGCTCGTAGGCGCCGTTTTCGCCGGTGATGGCCCCTTTGACCAGGGAAGAGTCGGGCGCATTTCGTAAAGTAACCGTGGCGAATTCAGCCGGCTTGCCGTCGCTTTGCAACACCCGGCCCGTGATTTTCTGGGCACTCAGGGCCGTTTGCAGCAGCACCACGGCGAGTAGTGAAAGATAAATGCGTTTCATAGCTTCTTAATACAAAAAGGAATTTCAGAAAAACAGAACGCCCTACCAGACGGGCATCAGGGCCCGAAAGGTTACAGTTGCAGAGAAATGTTCCGATGAAAGCAGGAAATTGGGCGACGAAAGGCAAGGTCACTCCTCAAAATAAAACAACCGCCCCTTTAATCCGGTAATCCATCCCCGGCTGCCCAGCACAAAAACATCGGTGGCATCCACGTCTTCCGGCAAGCCGGCCATGACCGTCCAGTCTGCTCCGCCGTTTTCGGTGCGCCAGAACAGGCCGTTGTCGCCCACGAGATAGCCTCTATCGGCAGAAGTAAACCAAACGGCGCGAAAGGGTTGGTTTTTTTGCCCAAAACTGCCGCCTTCCCGGATGACTTGCCAGGATTTTCCGCCATTGGTCGTTTTTAAAACAGTTCCGCCGGAGCCGCAGATATAGCCGGTGCTGGCGGTGGGGAAATGAACGGACTGAAAAAAATCGCCGGTAATATCATGCCGTACCCAATGTCGCCCGCCGTCGTCGGAGCGGAGCACGTAACCCAGACCCGCGGCATGCACCGTGACGGAATCGGAAAACCACACGGCGCTCAATGCATTGGGAAAGGGCACTAATGTGTCTACATCCCATAGTGCCTCCGGACCTAACTTCCGGGCCAGACCGCCCTGAAAACCTTCGCCGGCCACCACCACGCCGCGGCGGCCGTCCCAGAAAAAACAGCCGCGGTTCCAGCAAAAATCCACCCGGAGCGGGTACCACCAACGCAACCCCGGGGGGCGGTGCAACACCAGGCCGTCTTGTCCGCACACGTAACCCTGCCCGCCGGCATCAAACATGACACACTCCATCCGTTTGCCGAGCAGGGTATCAGTCTGCCATGTTTCGCCGCCGTCGGCAGTCGACAGCACCACACCGCGCTCCCAGATCACGCCGCCTGTGACAACGCCGTGCAGGCTGTCGGAAAACCAGACGCTGGTCAGGTCGTCGCCGCCGGCCGGGCCGGGCAGTTCGTGGAAAACGGGGAGTGATACTTGCTCTTTTTTACAGGCAAGACCGGCAAAAAGGAGTATTGCGGCAATCCAAAAAACCGATTGAAAAAGCGTATGCAGCGTTGTTCGTATTTTATCCTGCAAATTTATTTGTATTGGAAGTAACCGGCCCGGTGTACGTTTACAAAACTTCTAAAAGTGTCGTAAACATTACGCGTACTGACACTTAAAAGTTGATACAGGCTTGTGAAAACCCGTCGCCAGGTGGCGATATAGGATTGCACACAAAAATCCCCTACCTTTGCGGCAACATCGCACATTTATAATCCCCTCAAAAACAGGTGACTAAACCCGGCGTTATCGTCGAAACAGCATATGCCGATCGATCTTATTTGTCTGGTGGCCTTTTTTTATGGTTTTTGGAAAGGCTACAATCAGGGCATCATCAGTACGGTATTCAACGTGCTGGCCTATGTTTTCGGAATTGTTCTGGCCTTTAAAAT
>JAKLJF010000528.1 GCA_023151335.1 Thermoanaerobaculia bacterium
CCTGCGGGCGGCTTGCCGGCAATTGCTCGACGATTATATCGACGAGCTCGGCTTCGAACTCCTGGGCTATCGCCTCGTGCCAACCGACAACAGCCGGATCGGCGTCTCGGCACGTTCTGCGGAACCCTGCATGGAACAGGTTTTCGTGCGGCCCCGGCTGAGCATGGAACGGAAAGCCCTGGAGCGGCATTTGTTCCTGTTGCGGAAGTTTGCCCATCACAATATCTACCGCGCCTTGCCCCAATCTGCCGACGATTTTTACATCGCCTCATTTTCCGGCGCCACGATGTTGTACAAAGGCCAACTCACGGCCACCCAGGTGCGCGATTATTTCCCCGATCTGCAGGATCCGGAATTTGCCTCGGCCATCGCGGTGATTCATTCGCGTTTTTCGACCAATACTGTCCCCAAATGGAAACTGGCGCAACCGTTTCGCTACATTGCGCACAACGGCGAGATCAACACCATTCAGGGCAACGTACAATGGTGGGAAGCGCGGGAATCGCGCCTGCAAAGCGCTTATTTTACGCCGGAAGAACTGGAAAAACTGAAACCCATTTGCGGCAAAGGTTTATCGGACAGCGCCGTGTTCGATAATGTGCTCGAATTTCTGCACCTCGCCGGCCGTTCGCTGCCGCACGCGCTGATGATGATGATCCCCGAAGCCTGGCAGCACGACGAGGCCATGGAAGATTACAAACGCGCCTTTTACCAATACCATGCCCTGCTGATGGAACCCTGGGACGGACCGGCTTCCATCTGTTTCACCGATGGCGTTGTGGTGGGCGCCCTGCTCGACAGAAACGGCCTGCGTCCGGCACGGTACTGCCTGCTCGACGACGGCACGCTGATCGCCGCCTCGGAAGCGGGCGCGTTGCCCGTCGCGCAACAAAAAGTGGTGTCCAAAGGCCGTTTGCAGCCGGGCAAAATATTGATCGCCGACCTCGACCAGCGTCGTATTGTGGCAGACGACGAAGTAAAAGCAACCATCTGCCGGCGTTTCCCCTATCGCGACTGGCTCGACAGCAAAACCTGGCGTCTGGAAGACCTGCCGGATGCCCCGGCGCCAGGACTTCCTGCACCGGAAACCCTGCAACAGCGGCAACGCCTGTTCGGCTACACCCGCGAAGACCTGAATGTTATCCTGCTGCCCATGGCCGAAGGCGGCGACGAACCCGTGGGCAGCATGGGCGCCGATACGCCGCTGGCCATCCTGTCGGAAAAACCGCAGCATCTGGCCAATTATTTCAAACAACACTTCGCCCAGGTAACCAACCCGCCCATCGACCCCATCCGCGAACGGGCGGTCATGTCGCTCTACAGTCCGCTGGGTGGTTCCAAAAACCCGCTCGATCTCTACGCGGAACATCCGCGCTGTATTCACCTGGAATCGCCGGTATTGCTGAACAGCGAGCTGGCGAAACTGAAGCGTCTGGAGCATCCCTATTTCCGGCCCGCCGTTCTGAGCATCATTTTCCCCGCCGACGGGCAAAAAGGGCGCCTGCACGCGGCGCTCGATCATCTTTGCGCCGAGGCCGAAGATTGGGTCCGCCAGGGCTGGCACCTGCTGATCCTGAGCGATCGGGGGGCAGATGCTTCCCATGCGCCCATCCCCGCCCTGCTGGCTACCGGCGCCGTGCATCAGCACCTTTGCCGGGCCGGTTTGCGCAGTCATACCGCCATTGTGGCCGAAACCGGCGATGCGCGGGAAACGCACCATATCGCCACCCTGCTGGGTTATGGCGCCAATGCCGTGAACCCTTACCTCGCGCTCGAAACCATTGCCCGTTTGAAGGAAGGCGCCGGCCCGGCGACGCTGGAAAAATCCCTGCAACAATACCGCTACGCCTGCAATAAGGGTTTGCTAAAAATTTTATCCAAAATGGGGGTTTCAGCGGTGCAATCGTACATCGGCGCACAAATGTTCGAGGCAATAGGTATCGGAGAAGAAATCGTTAAACGCTGTTTTGCCGGTACGATCTCCCGGCTGGGCGGCCTCGACTTCGATGATATCGCCGCCGAATACCTCGTCTGGCACCGGGAAGCATTTCATACTCCCCCGGCATTGTTGCCACACGGCGGCCTTTATCAATGGCAACGCGACGGCGAAGCGCACCTGTTCGATCCGCAGACCATTCACCTGCTGCAACATGCCGTGCGGACGGGAAATTTTGACACATACAAAAAATACGCGCAGCGCATCGACCGGCAAAACCAGACGCTGCTTACCCTGCGCGGCATGCTCGGTTTTCGCAAGGGGCATCCCATCCCGTTGGAAACGGTTGAACCCGTGGAGAAAATTCTCCGGCGTTTTTCCACGGGCGCCATGTCGTTCGGTTCCTTGTCGCACGAGGCACATTCCACCCTGGCCATTGCCATGAACCGCATAGGCGCCAAAAGCAACAGCGGAGAAGGCGGCGAAGACGAAAGCCGCTACGATCCCCTGCCCAACGGCGACAGTGCCCGCAGCGCCATTAAACAGGTGGCTTCGGGCCGCTTCGGCGTGAGCAGCTGGTACCTGGTGAATGCCGACGAATTACAGATCAAAATGGCGCAGGGCGCCAAACCCGGCGAGGGAGGGCAATTGCCCGGCCACAAGGTTGATCCCTGGATCGCACATGTGCGCCATTCGACGCCCGGCGTTGGCCTGATCTCGCCGCCACCGCATCACGATATTTATTCTATCGAAGACCTGGCGCAACTGATCTACGACCTCAAGGGCGCAAACCCACGCGCCCGCATCAGTGTGAAACTGGTGTCGAAGGCCGGTGTTGGCATTATTGCCGCGGGAGTAGTCAAAGCCCGCGCCGATGCACTGCTCATCTCCGGGCACGACGGTGGTACCGGCGCTTCACCACTCAGCAGTATCCGCCATGCCGGACTGCCCTGGGAAATGGGCCTGGCCGAAACCCACCAAACCCTCGTGCGCAATGGCCTGCGCCAGCGCGTAATTCTGCAAACCGACGGGCAGATCCGCACCGGCCGCGACCTGGCCATGGCCACTTTGCTTGGCGCCGAAGAATGGAGTATCGCCACCGCGGCCCTGGTAGCCGAAGGTTGTATCATGATGCGCAAATGCCACCTGAACACCTGTCCGGTGGGTATTGCCACTCAAGACCCCGTTTTACGGCAAAGATTCGGCGGCAAACCGGAACACATCATCAATTTTTTTACTTTCCTGGCCAACGACCTGCGGCAAATTATGGCCGAACTGGGTTTTCGAACCGTGGCCGAAATGGTGGGCCGTACGGAAATGTTGCGCGAACGCAGCGACCTGCCGCCCGGTAAAGCGCAAAGACTCGACCTCCGGGCGTTGCTGTATAAAGAAACGGTCCCCCACTATTTCGGGGAAATACCGGCAGATACGGCTTTGTCATCGGAGCAGTTGCTGAAAAACCGGCTGGATTTTAAAATCGCCGCGCTGGCTGCCCAATCCATCCGGAAGGCGGCGCCGTACGAAACAGCCTTGCCCATCCACAACACCGACCGGGCCGTGGGCGCTGTCCTGTCCAATGAGATCAGTCGTTTCTGGCGTTCGGAAGGCCTGCCGGACGGTTGTATCCGCTTGCATTTTCGCGGCCCCGCGGGCCAAAGTTTCGGCGCATTTGCCGCCAAAGGCCTGGAACTAGCGCTGGAAGGAGAGGCCAATGATTATTTTGGGAAAGGCCTCTCCGGAGCCCGCCTCACAGTATGGCCCGACCGGCAGGCCCGTTTCAATCCCGGCAAACAGATCATTATCGGCAATGTCGCTTTGTTCGGCGCTACCGCCGGCGAAGCTTACATCTGCGGACAGGCGGGCGAACGATTCGCCGTCCGCAACAGCGGCGCCACTGCCGTGGTGGAAGGCATCGGCGACCATGGTTGCGAGTACATGACGGGCGGCACAGTGGTGGTGCTCGGAGAAACCGGTCGCAATTTTGCAGCCGGCATGACCGGCGGCATCGCCTATATCTTCGATCCCGAGGGCCGTTTTCCGCAACGCTGCAACACCGCCCATATCCTTCTGGAACCGCTCGCAGAAGCAGACCTGGCTCGCATCCGGCAACTGATCCGCCGGCATTTTCAGTTTTCCGGCAGCGGACTGGCCCTGGAAATATTGCAGGATTGGCCCCGGTTTGCGGATCATTTTATCAAAGTAATTCCCGTAGAGTATAAAAAGGCGCTGGAAAATGAGACCAAAGTGCGTACTGAAAATAGGTTGTCCGCTTCGGAACCTGGAGTACTGGTCGTATAGTATCGGCATTCATCATTTACAATTCATCA
>JAKLJF010000529.1 GCA_023151335.1 Thermoanaerobaculia bacterium
GGCCGGTATCGCCTCCATGCAGGCTATTTTGGCAAATTACGAAGGAAAAACGGGCGATGCGGCCGCCCGAACGGCTTTGCAGGAGGAACTGGAGCTCGCTTTTCAGGATATTTTTAAAAAATGCACCATGACGGGCGAGGCGCACGAACAATTGCACAACTACCTGCTTCCCATGAAAAACATGTTCGAAAAGATCGGTAGCGCAACGGAAAGCGGGCCCGCTTTGGAGCAATTAAAAAATCACCTGGCGGAGTACCAGAAATATTTTGAGTAGGGAGGAGTTGGTGCCTTACATATCGTAAGACACTTCCACCAGGTCTGTTTCCGGATGCGACTGGCAGGTCAGGCAATAGCCGGCTTTTACCTCCTCGTCGTCGAGGGCGTAGCAGGCGTCCATTTTCACCTTCCCCTGGATCACTTTGGCCATGCAGGTGGAGCAGGCGCCAGCTGTGCAGGAGTAAGGCGCGTCGTGTTTTTCCTTCACCATCACGTCGAGAATGGTAGCGCCTGCCGGAATGGTCGTTTCGATGCGTTTGCCGTTCAGGTGTACGATGAGTCGGGCAGCTGTTTCCCCCGGCGCCGCGCTGAACTCTCCCGGCGTGTGGGTGGGGTTCACAAAGTGTTCGGTGTGGATCTGTTTGGCCGGAATGCCCCGTCCGAGCAAAGACAGCTTCACCGTGTCGGCCATATTGCCGGGCCCGCAAATGAAGTAATGACAGTCTGCTTCAGGCCCGTGGGCCATATTTTCGTCGAGAAACGCGGTCGCGGCGCGCGCATCGATGCGACCGGTTTTGCCCGACCAATTGGAGGTATATTTTTTAAAAATGCCCAGAAAACTGCCGGCAGCTTCCTTTTTGGGCCGGCTGAGGATATGTTCTACGAACAATTGTCCGGCGTAGCGTTCGGAAAGCCGCTCCAGTTCGTCGCGGAAGATGATGTTTTCCTCGTTCCGGCTGCCATACAGCAAAAAAACGGTGCTCATCGGTTCGCCTTCGAGGATGGTTTTCAGGATTGACATCAGGGGGGTGATCCCGCTTCCGGCCCCGAACAGGTAATAGGTGCGCCGTTTATCGGGATCGGTGGCGAGATAAAACCGGCCGTCGGGCGGTGCTACTTCGAGCGTATCGCCCGGTTTCAGCGAATCGTGCAGAAAAGCGGACATTTTTCCACCGCTCACCTTTTTCACCGTCACGGCAAAGCGCTGCTCCAGCGGGCTGGACGACATGGAATACGAACGGCGCACTTCATGGCCGTTGAATTCATGCCGTACGGTTATGTGCTGCCCCTGTTTGTAAACGAAGGTTTCGCGCAGCGATTCCGGTATTTGAAATTCCAGCGTGACGGTATCGGCGGTTTCCGGGGTGATTTTATTAACTTTGAGCGGGTGAAAGTCCATGCTGTCGTGTGCTTTAAAAGGCCGCAAAATTACGGCGGCGAAACAACAAACCGGGACATATAGTTGAACGATGAAAGATTTTAAATACTTACTGGCTTTTTTGCTACCGGCGAGCGCGGCGCTGGGGCTGGCTTTACGGGGCCCCTGGAGTTGGTCAACGGTGGTGTTCAGTTTTGCGATTATCCCTTTGCTGGAGATGGCTTTGCCGCAATCGGCGGCCAATATTCCTCCCGCCGAAGAGGAAAGCCGTTCAAAGCGGCGCTTCTTCGATCTCCTGTTGTATCTCAACCTGCCGCTGTTGTTTGCCCTGGTCGGCTGGTACCTTTATGCCCTGCAATTTCAAATTTTGACTTTTGCTGAAATCGCCGGCCTGACGCTGAGTACCGGTATTTTGGTGGGCGCCGTAGGCATCAATGTCGCGCACGAACTTGGTCATCGCGCCAAACCCTACGAGCAGATTATGTCCAAATGGATGCTCCTCACGGCATTGTACCAGCATTTTTTCATCGAACACAACCGGGGCCATCACAAAAATGTGGCTACCGACCTCGATCCCGCCTCGGCCCGTTTGGGCGAACTGGTATTTACGTTCTGGATCCGCTCCATCTGCGGAGGCTGGCGCAATGCCTGGCGCCTGGAACGCGATCGCCTGCAAAAGGCAGGACTGCCGTTTTGGAGCCGGCATAACGAAATGTTGCGTTTTCAACTCTGGCAATTGCTCTGGCTTGCCGCTATTGGTTTGCTGCTGGGCGTCAAAGCATTGCTCGGCGCAATTGCCATCGCCCTGATCGGCATCCTGTTGCTTGAAACGATCAACTACATCGAGCACTACGGATTGCGCCGGCGCATATTGCCCTCCGGCAGGCCGGAGCCCGTTACCCCGGCTCATTCCTGGAACAGCGACCACGAACTGGGGCGCATTTTCCTGTACGAACTCACCCGGCACAGCGACCACCATTACAAAGCCAGCCGGAAATACCAGATATTGCGGCATTTGGACGAAAGTCCGCAACTGCCGTTCGGTTATCCGGCCAGCGTATTGGTAGCGCTGGCGCCGCCCCTGTGGTTTCGGGTGATGGACGGAAGGGTGAAAGTTTGGGAAGGGACATATCATTCATAAAAAACATACCATAGCGTGAAAACCAACTTGTACATTTTTATTGCCCTGACGGCTTTTCTTGGCTTGAACTGCTCCCCAAAATCCGAACCGGCCACCCTGTTGCTCCTTAAAGGCAACTTTTTCACCGCCGATAAAAACCTGCCTCATGCCGAGGCGGTAGCCATCCGGGGAGATTCCATCCTGTATGTGGGCGACGAAGCCGGCGCGCGCGTGCTGGCCGGCAGCAAAACCCAAATCATTGATCTGCAGGGCGCTTTTGCCATGCCGGGTTTTATCGAAGGGCACGGGCATTTCCTGGGGCTTGGTTATAGTTTGCAAAACCTCAACCTGATGCCTGCCAAAAGCTGGAACGAAATCGTCGGTCTGGTGGCGGAAAAGGCGAAAACCACCCCCGCGGGCGAGTGGATCGAGGGCCGGGGCTGGCACCAGGAAAAATGGTCAGAACCAGCCGGGCAAACCGTCAATGGTTACCCATACCATGACGCGCTGAGCGCCGTATCGCCGAATCATCCCGTCATCCTGAAACACGCCAGCGGCCACGGCCTCATCGCCAACGCCAAAGCGATGGAACTGGCCGGCATCAGCCGCGAAACCGCCGATCCGCTGGGCGGCCGCATCGTGCGCGACGTTTCAGGGACGCTGACGGGCGTGTTCGAGGAGAATGCGATGTACCTGATCGAAAAACCGTTTTCCGACTGGAAAAACAAACGCTCCGAGGCGCAAAAACAGGCCGATTTCGACAAAGCCGCGGCCCTGGCCGCACAGGAATGTTTGTCGAAAGGCATCACCTCCTTTCAGGATGCCGGAAGCAGTTTTTGGGAAATCGACCAATACCGCCGTCTGGCGGAAAAAGGCGGGTTGCCCCTTCGCTTGTGGGTGATGATCAGTCAGCCGCCGGCGCCGGAATACTACAAACTGGCCAAATTCCCGCTGATCGGTCTGGGCAAAGGCCACCTGACCGTCCGGGCGGTAAAAGCGTACCTCGACGGCGCCCTCGGTTCGTACGGCGCCTGGCTGCTTGAACCTTACGCCGATAAACCCGGCTATATGGGCCAGAATACCACGCCGGTAGACACCATCCGGAGTCTTGCCCAACAATGCCGCAAATACGTACTGCAACTCTGCGTACACGCCATCGGCGACCGCGCCAACCGCGAGGTGCTGGATATTTACCAACAAATACAACCGGTCAACAGTCCGGAACCGGGCCTGCGCTGGCGTATCGAGCATGCGCAACATATTGCCCCCGCCGATATTCCCCGCTTTGCCCAATTGGGTGTTGTGGCCGCCATGCAAGGCATCCATTGCACCAGCGACGCGCCTTTCGTGGTCAAACGGCTCGGCGAAGAACGCGCCCGCACAGGCGCTTACGCCTGGCGCAGCCTGTTGGATGCCGGCGCCCATCTCGCCAACGGCTCCGACGCGCCGGTGGAAGACGTAAATCCTTTGCCCGGCATTTATGCCTCGGTAACCCGAAAACGGGCAGACAGCGGACTTGAATTTTTCCCGGCCCAAAAAATGACCCGGGAAGAAGCACTGTATTCCTACACGCTGTGGAACGCTTATGCCGCGTTTGAAGAAAAAGAAAAAGGCTCCATTTCGCCCGGCAAACGCGCCGATATAGTGGTCTTGTCGAAAGACTTGCTGAACTGCAGGGATGAAGAAATTTTGCAGGCAAGGGTACTGAAAACCATCGTCGGCGGAGCAGTGAAATTTGGGGCGACGAATTAATA
>JAKLJF010000052.1 GCA_023151335.1 Thermoanaerobaculia bacterium
ATACAGCATGCCAATCCATACAAGGTGAGAGCGTACCGGGGTGGAGCGAAAGCGGTACAGGCTATGGCGAAAGCCGTTACCGGGATTGTCTTTTCCGGCGACGGCGAAGCATTGCAGGCCATGCCGGGCATCGGCGAAAGCCTCTCGGCCCCGGAAATGTAGCCTGGCTGCCGGTCTATCACACGGAGAAAGACGACTGGTCGTTTTCGGCGTTGTATTCCAACACCGCCCGCGCGCATGAACTGGATAAAACATACGACTGGGTGGTTATTTATTGGGAAAATAAAGGCCACGAAGGACAATACACCGTGGTGACCGAAACCGGCGGCCCGCTCGAAGGAAAACGGGTGGTGCGGGGCCGGGAGGATGAATGCTTGTCATTACAATAATTCTTATAGGGTATCAAAAGGGTATGCTAAAATTTTCTCGCCGTAGATTATTTTAATTCACCACGGAGGCACGGAGAATAAAACTCCGTGCCTCCGTGGTGAAAAATTTGCCGCGGTTTACTTGCAAAAGACTTTTGACACAACCCCTTGAAATTCAATCGAATCTATGGAATCTACCCGTAAAATAAGAGTCACCAAATCCTTCACCTTCGAAATGGCGCACGCCCTGGAAGGCTACGACGGGGAGTGTAAAAACCTGCACGGGCATTCGTTCCGCCTGGAAGTGACCCTGCGCGGGGCGCCCCTGCGCCAAGCGGGGCACCCGAAAAACGGCATGGTGATGGACTTCAAAGACCTGAAAAAACTGGTGCAAACCCAGGTGCTCGGTGTTTTTGATCATGCCCTGGTTCTGAACGAGTCAACGCCGGCCACCCTCGTGGAGGCGCTCAGGAGACACTATGAAAAAGTCGTCCTGTTACCTTTTCAACCCACTTCGGAAAATATGCTTCTGCTGATGGTTGATAAAATCAGGGCAGGCCTCCCCGGTAATGTGGAATTGTACCGCCTGGTACTACACGAAACCGCTACCTCCTCCGCCGAATGGTGCGCAGAAGATAACCCCTAAACTCTCTAAACCTTCTAAACCTCATAAACCTTCTAAACCCTCATAAACCCTCAATACCGGTACAACGCATTCACCGGCGTATAAGCCAGCGGGAGCGCTTCCCGGTCGGTCAGGTAAACTTTCCCGCCGTTTATAAATACCTGGACGGCGGCCAGATTGGTGAGTGCGGTATCGGAAGGATTCCGTTTGTTGTCTATCCGCACTTCGCCGTCGGTTTTATCGTAAACGCCCCAGATCTCTTCATTTTTATCCAGGAACAACGCGTCTACCCGCCCGCCAATCGCTGCGGGGATTACTTCCCGGATGTCGGTGGCGGTGCGCTCCGTATCGCGCAGCTGGCTGAGCAGTTCTGCCTGCTGACGGCGTTCCTTATCGAAATAAAAAGCCAGCATATCCCATACCTTTTTGTGCAGATCGGGCAGCGGCACGTGTTTCGGGTTTCCGGTCAGCGGTTCCGGATACAGGTAGGGGTAAGTATTGACTTCCCGGTAAATAGGCGTCAGATACTCCAGTGCGGCTACAACGAGCGGCGCATTGCTGCCGGCCAGCACGGGCGCGATTTCTTTGTCCACGGCATCGAAGAAGCTGCGGATCTCATCCTTTTCATCCGCCTGCCATTCGCCGTGGCCGTGGAAAACGGCCTGGATATGACCGCTCATTTTCGTGGCGTGATATCCGAGGAATTTCTGTTCGTAGTCGTAACCGACGACTTCTTCCAGCCGTTGCGGCAGCGGCGGCTCGAACAGCACTTCTTCCATGTTTTCCCGGTTTCCGCGATACAGTTGTACTTCGTGGAAATTGAGCGTCAGCAGGAAAAATTCGCCGGTGCCCGTAAAGAACGGCAACAGCGGTTTGAGGTAAAACTCGGTGGAAAAGTGGAAGAAAGGTTCAAAAGTCAGGGGAAGGGTGAAATAACGCAGGTAATTGCCGGCGGCAAAAACAGCCAGCCCTTTATCCTGGTGCCGCCACAGGTCGGGGTCTTCGAGCAGTCCGTGCAGGGGCTCCAGGAATTTTGCGATGGCCGGCGCCTCATAACGCCGTTTTTCCATTTCTTCCCTGATCTGCCTGACCATATTTTTGAAAGTGATCTGGTCTTCATGGTTGAGGTTGTCATGGCCGATGTTTTTAAGTGATAGTTTCCCTTATTTTTTATCTGCTTTTACCACGATAAAAGAGCCTTCGCCATAGCCCGTTTTGGGGGTCTGGATTTCCCGGATCGTATCGAGTTTCCCAAAAAGGGTCTGTATAAAGTCGGGATTCCGGAACCCTGCATTTTCCAGCATTTTCTGGACGCGGTCTGTGGGGTAAAAAGTGGCGTGCCGGTAAAAATGGCTGCGGTGGCGTTTCTGATGGTATGCCTGTCCCACGGGGCTGTCTTTTTCGATAAAACCGGCGATCACCGAACCGCCCGGTTTCAACACCCGGAAAGCTTCTTTGAAAGCGGCCTGTACGTCGTCGAGGTGTTCGAGGGTGACGAACAACACGAAATCGAAACTCATGTCGCCATAAGGCAACCGTTCCGCCACCGCGTTCATCACCTCGATGCCGCGGCGGGCGGCCAGTTCGCGCATGCGCCCGGAGGGTTCAATGCCTTCCCGGATGCCCAGCGGTTCCGCATAGCGGCCGCTGCCCAGGCCCACTTCGATGCCCCGCACATCCGGCCCTACTTTCAATAATTGCGTTTTCAGGGCGTTTAATTCCGATTCATAGACGAAGTGATGTTCGCCGAACCACGCTTCGTATTCCTCGGTGTATTGTTCAAAAGGTTGTACCTGTAACATGATAGTTTATTTTTTGAACATCAAAAAATGATCGCTTATGCACGACAAATAAACCGTCTTGTAATATTTCAGGGAATGACCTGTCAGCCCACAGAAGGTGATTTGTATCATTGAAAAGGGCGCCATTCTCCGGTGACCTTAGCATCAAATAAAAGCAAATGATGAAACTACTCCCGGAACAACTTCGCAAGACTTACGATCCGCTTTCGTTGCCGGATTCTGCCAAAACAAACGGCGACAGTGCAAAAGCCATTATCGGCCAGGAACGGGCGGTAAAAGCCCTCAAATTCGGCCTGGGCAACAAAGGGCAGGGATTTAACATATATGTTTCGGGCGTACCCGGCACGGGCAAACAAACCGCCGTCCGGCATTTCTTAAAAGATATGGCCCAACAGGAGCCTACGCCCGGCGACTGGTGCTACGTGAACAACTTTACCGATCCCTACCAACCCCGCAAACTCAGCCTGCCCAAAGGCCAGGCCCGCGCTTTCCGAAACGACGTGCACCAATACGTCACCAACGCCTGGGCGGCCCTGCTCAAAGTGTTCGAAAGTGAAGAATACGGCAAAAAACGGGAAACGGTGATCCAGAAACTCCGCGACGAGGAAGCCGGCATTTTCGAGACGCTGGGCAGAAAAGCGTATGAAGGGAAATTTATTATCCAGCGAACGCCCCTGGAACTGATCGCCGTGCCTATGGTGGACGGGCGCCCCATGACCGACAAAGAATTCCTCGAACTCAGCGAAAAGGAACAGGAACGTATCCTGCAAAAGCAGGATGCCCTGAAAGAAGACCTGCGGCAAGCTGCCCGGCAGATGAAAATACTCGAACGGCAAACCGACCAGGCGCTTTTCGACCTGGAATACAAAGTCGCTTCCGCCACGCTCGACGACCTGCTGGAAGAAATTTCCGCCAAATACGCGTCCAACGCGCCGGTGAAACAGTTTCTGGACGAACTCAAATCGGATATTTTGGAACACCTGCATGAGTTTATCCAGTTCAAGCCGGAAAACAAACCCGAAGAGACCCTGCGGGAGGTAAAAAGAGACGGTACCATTCCGCGCCGCTACGAGGTCAACGTATTCATGGACAATACCAAAACCGACGGCGCGCCCATCGTGCTTGAACTGAACCCCACGTACAACAACCTGTTCGGGAAAATCGAAAAAGAGTCGGTGATGGGCAACTGGGTGACCGATTTCACCCTCATCCGCGGCGGCGCCCTGCACGCCGCCAACGGCGGCTATCTCATCGTGCCGGCCATCGAAGTGCTGCGCAATTATTTCACCTGGGACAGCCTCAAACGCGCCCTGCGCAACGGCTCGATCGTCATCGAGGAGCCGTCCGAACAACTGGGCTTCCTCACCACCAAAAGCCTGAAACCGGAGCCCATTCCCCTCAATGCCCAGATCATCCTGATCGGCAGCCCCATGATCTATTTCCTGCTGTACGAATACGACGAAGACTTCAAGGAGCTGTTCAAGGTAAAGGCCGATTTCGACACCGTGATGGAGAACACGGAGGCCAAGCTGGCGGATTTCTGCACTTTTATACAAAACGTCTGCACAGAAGAAAAACTCCTGCCCCTGAACGCTGGCGGCCTGGGTAAACTGCTTGAATTCAGCCACCGGAAGGCGGAAGACCAGGAAAAACTGTCCATCCGTTTCGGCGAGATCATCGATCTCGTGAAGGAAGCGCACCAGTATGCCGCCCGCGACAAGGCGGCAGAAATCGGCGCTGAGCACATCCGCCAGGCCACCGCCGAACGCCTGTACCGTTCCAATCTCTGGCAGGAGAAAGTCCAGGAGATGATCCAAAAAAACATGATCTTCATCGACGTGGCGGGCGCCGAAACCGGCCAGGTGAACGGTATTTCCGTCATCAGCCTGGGCGACGTCGAGTTCGGACGACCCAACCGCATCACCGCCAGCGTCAGCGCCGGCGGAGCCGGCATCATCGACCTGGAACGCGAAGCCAAACTCGGCGGCCCCATCCACACCAAAGGCGTGCTCATCCTTTCAGGCTACCTGGCCGAGTTGTTCGGCAGCGACAAAGTCATCAGCCTGTCGGCCCAACTGGTATTTGAACAGAGCTACGGAGAAATTGAAGGCGACAGCGCCTCCAGCGCCGAATTGTACGCCCTGCTGTCGGGCCTGTCGGGCCTGCCGGTGCGACAGGGCATTGCCGTCACCGGCTCGGTCAATCAAAAAGGCGAAATCCAGGCCGTGGGCGGCATCAACGAGAAGATCGAAGGCTTTTTCGACGTGTGCAAACTCACCGGCCTGAACGGCGAACAGGGCGTGCTCATCCCCCACAGCAACCGGCAAAACCTCATGCTGAAAGAAGAAGTGGTGGAGGCTGTGCGCGCCGGCAAATTCCATATCTGGGCCGTGCAAACCATCGAAGAAGGCATAGAAATCCTCACCGGCGTAAAAGCCGGCCGGCGGCCCGAAGGCGAACGCCTGCGCTTCGAACCGGGCTCGGTGTTCGACCGGGTGAACCGGCGCTTTGTGGAGTTTGCAGAAATACTGCATGAGAGCACGGCGCCGCGGCTTGGGCGAAGAGGAAAGGGAAGGGCGAGGACATTTTAGCAAGAACGGACAAACACAAAGTCCGCTTTCGCGCCATTTTTGCTCCAAACCCGGGGTTTATGCAAATTCGTTTCTTTGCCTGTTTATTGTTGTTTTGGCATTATAATGACGTTGGTCTGGCACAAACCGACCAGGCCTTCCCTGCTGCCACGTCCAAAGGTATTTACCGCTTCGACGACGGCAGTTACTTTGAAACGCTGACCGGGTGGGTGAAAGAAGTTGTAAAAGAAGAACAGTTGATCAAAAGACCTTGATTATGCGGTATTATCTCCTGATTTTATCTGCCGGCCTGTTTCATTTTAACGTAAGCTCCTTTGCCCAGAACGGAACGGCAGCCCGGCATTTCGACGGCTTTTATCTCGGCGCAAACGCCGGTTCGCAGAACCTTTTCGGCGGCTCGTTGGTGGACGGCACGGATGTGCTGGCCCAGGAGTCCCGTTTTGTGGCGGAGTTGTTTACAGGCTTTCGAAAACAGTTTCTGAAAGGCCGGCTGCTCGCCGGGGCGGAAGTCCAGATGGGCTTTACTGACGGCGATCTTATGCACTACGATCCGGATAAATCCCTGAAGATCAACTACCGGAACGGTTTTCAAAGTGGTTACGGATTGACGTTGGGCGCCGTTTTTTTCAAAAATAAAAATCTGCTGGCATACGCATACACCTTCGAGACAAAACGGAAATTTGACGTAACGATCCGGGAGGGAGCCGCTACGTACAAGCAAAAAGACGAACAGGGAATGCTCAAATACGGCCTGGGACTGGAGGCAAGGGTTTGGCGGGGTCTACATGCACGGGCCACGCTCGGCAGGCTGCGGGTCGATTTCGGCGATTTGAAAACCAACATTAATGTGGAGGACAAATGGGACGTGACATTGGGCGTGGTTTACCAGTTTAAAATAAACATAAAAAAATGACAAGACTGCTTTGCACCCTGCTGCTGCTCTTCGTCGCCGGAAACCTGCTCCGCGCACAAACCATACTCGTCAGCAGCCGCAACACCAACTCCGTCAAACAATACGACCCCGAAGGCAATTA
This sequence comes from Thermoanaerobaculia bacterium, assembly GCA_023151335.1. Taxonomy (GTDB): domain Bacteria; phylum Bacteroidota; class Bacteroidia; order Chitinophagales; family Saprospiraceae; genus M3007. The sequence continues at coordinate 6,421 of JAKLJF010000052.1, forward strand.
CCTCGGCGACTTTGTGGCAGCCAACAGTGGCGGCCTGTCCCTGCCGCAAGAAGTCGTCTGGCACCCCGACGGATTCCTGCTCGTGACGGGGAGGGGTAATACCGCCGTCAAAAAATACGACGGCGCTACCGGCGCTTACCTCGGCAATTTCACGAGCGGCTATACGCTCGACAATCCGACCAAAACGACCATCTGGCAGGACAGCCTTCTTTACATCAGCCAGTGGGGCGCGTCGAAAAACAAGGTGGTCCGCTTCAACCTGAAAACCGGGGTCTTCCTGGACGAATTTACCGAAGTGGGCGTACCCAACGGCTGCGGCCATGCGTGGGATGCCAACGGAAATCTGCTCGTGGCGCAGTTTGGCAATGGCGCCAACGGCAAGGTGCTCCGATTCGACCCCGGCGGCGTATACCTCGGCGATTTCATCCCATCCACCCAATTGCAGGGGCCAGTCAACCTATGGTTCGATACCACGGGCAGTCTTTTTGTTGCCGACTGGACTTTGGGCAGCGTACTGAAATTCAACGGCTCGACGGGCGATTTCTGGGGGGGCGCCATCTCGGGCCTTACCAATGTGGAAGGATTTGCTTTCGACGCCAGCGGCAGACTCTACCTCTGCGATTGGACCCAAAACAAGGTATTCCGCTATGATTTTGCTGCCGGAACACTCACCCCTTTCATCGTCTCGGACGGATTGGTTGCACCAAACAGCATACTCATCCGGCAGGGCACAAGCGCTACCGACAATGCGGCGAGAAACCGCACCCGGCTTCAGGTATCCCCCAACCCAACAAGCGGACCGCTCCGCGTTTCCTATTTTTTGGAAAAAACAGCAGCGGTGCAACTGGAGGTAGTGGATACCCTGGGACGAACCGTATCTGTCGTTTTTTCGGGACGGCAGACAGCCGGAAACCATGCGGAAACCTGGACAGGTCTGAAAGCCAATGGTTTGCAAACAGAAGCAGGCGTGTATTTTATAAGACTGGCGGCAGGAAATGAGGTGGCGACAGTGCGGATCGTTTGGAAATGAAATCCGGTATTTCCAATCTTTAGCGCGAACAAACAAATTGAAGCCTCTCAACATCTCTGCATTCGCCCGAAAAATCAACTAAATCAAGTCACTACGCCATGTCAAAGTCGCCATACGCCATTTTCTGCGCAGCCTTCCTGCTCGCACAGGCCGTTGCCTGCCAGACCCCTCCGCATCCCCTTACGCCCAATGAATTGGGCCGCCGCTTCGTCGAAGCCGTCAACTCCACCGACGACGCCTTGCGCGAAGCCGTCGCCGGGGAGGTATATGCGCCTGCCACACTTGAAAAAATGGGCTTGCACGTTTATTGAAGAAAGCATTCTGAAAAAAGCGGGCATGACGCAAAGCGGTTTTTTTGACTACAACCAGGCTGATCTGCCCCTGGCAATACCCTACATCCGCGGGGAAGGCGGCGACTGGCAACCCAACCGGGACAAACGTTTCAAAAAAGGTTCGCCTGCCGGCGGCTGTTATTCCAATGCGGCCGATATGTTGCGTTTTTGCAATGCATTGAAATCCAATAAACTGGTCAGTGCCGAAAGCCTGAAACTAATGACGACGGACTGGACAATGGGCACTAAAGACGCGCAACCTTACGGGCTGGGTCTCATCCTCGAAAAACACGCCCGGGAGCCGAGCTTCGGGCACGGCGGCACGGCTGGCGGGATGAATTTCGAGTTTCGTTACTTCCCCCGCCTGGACATCGCACTGCTCGTTTTCAACAATCAGAACAACGGCGCTTACGACGATCTGAAACGCAATGCGCTCAAACTGATCTCGGGGGCAAGATGAGTAAAACAGAGATTTTCCTGCAATTGCCATGGTTTCGAGGCGTCGTCTGCGAGGTACGAGCAGGCGACATCTCGTGACACCTTTTTGCATCTGATAAGCTGTCGCCGCTTACAAAACGAATACCACCCGCAACCATCCCAAGTGCTTCATTGTCTATGACTTCGCGAAAGGGCGGGAATACCGTCATTTAAAATTGCGAAGCATGGGCAGAATCATCTGTTGGACCCTGGAAAACAACGCGCCGGCCTTGCAGCCACATGAAACGAACTGCCTGTTGTTTGCTGATAATGTGGTTCGATATTTGAAGTTTGAAACCACTTTTTCCGTCCGGCTCTGTTTGACCAACTCCGTCACCTATCTTGCCGGAAATCAAAGGATTGACATGTTGCCCGGCAGTTATTTTGCCATGAATGAAGGCGTGGAAATGGAGTGTTTGCCTACTTTGCCCCACACGAAGGCCGCCGTCGTTTTTTTTACCAAGGCCCTACTCGGCGATGTGAACCGTACGCTGGGCAATGACGAAAAAATGCTCCTTGACGATCCGGCTGGCGGTACACCGCGGTTGCATTTTTTAGAGCATCTGCACCGGCAACCAAGCAAGTTGTCAACACAATTACAAAGTATTGCCCATCAAATGGCTGCTTCTGGCCGCGACGATCAGTCTTGCCCGGATCACCTGTTTTATACGCTGGCCGAAAACTTGGTCCGTTTTGATCGGCAGACCCGGCAACAAATAGATGGCATAAAGGCCCGAAGCGCTTCGACGAAACAGGAACTTTATCGCAGGGTGCTCGCTGCCCGCGCTTTCATGTTCGATCAGTGGGAAGATCCGCTATCGCTCGATGAGGTGGCCCGGTACGCCTGCCTTTCTCCTTATCATTTTCACCGCAGCTTCCGGGAGGCGTTCGGCGAGTCGCCGATGCGGTGGTTTAAAAAACTAAAACTGGAAAGAGCCAGGGCATTGCTCGCCACCGAAAGCGTTTCCGCCACTGCCCTGCGCTGCGGATTTGCCGACGTGTTTTCTTTTTCGAAGGCGTTCAAACGGGCATGGGGCGTCGCTCCATCCGTTTTCGCGGGCCATAATCCAGCCGGGCCGGGGTATGACAGTTTCTAAAGGGATTTCGCGCGTTTATTCGTCAAGTGGGAAATCACTTTTTCTCCGGCCTGCCGATCCACGCTTCCCGGCTCTCGTAAGCTATGGTTCCCAGCTCTTTCAGCTGTTTCCACTGTGTATCGTTTTTCTGGGGAACCAGGCCTTTTTTCGCCGATGCCAGCGTGTTGCCTATTTCGTTGTAAAAAGTCTCCAGTTCCTGCACGGCGTTGCTGATCACTAATTCGCGTCTGGTTTTGGACCGTAATTTCTCCTGGGCAATCTTGACATATTTTTCGAGGTTGGCGGAGATAGTATTTGCTTCCACGAAAAAGGGCGGTTTCGGCTTTTGTTGATCCGGATAGAATTTTTTCCACCATTCCAGCATTTTCTGCTCCGAAGCGACGAGTATTTTAAGCGCTGCGGCGTTTTGCCCGGACGGCTCCATCTTTTCCATGCCTTCTTTTTGCTCCGGCAAAACCGGCTCTATTTCCCGCCAGTTGGGGTTCATGTTCACGATCTTATCCACTGCCGGCGCCACATCGGCGCTCCAGGGCAGGCCCGGATTTCGTGCAAGGTACAGTTGCCGGATCATTTGCGCTGCAAGGTCTTCCGGTTTTCCGATCGATTGGATCAGCAGTTGGCCGATGCTCAGGGTGTCTGCATTGACCGCGACGGCGCCGGTTCCCGGCAATATTTCCAGCCCGGTGATTTCGCCGATCAGATCATGCACATACTTCAGGGAATCGCGGAACAACATCAGGGTTTCCAGGTCGGCGTTGGTGACGCCGTATTCGGCTTTTGTTTTGTTTTCCGCCCATGGCACACTCGTGAACGGCGCGTCGAGCATCCGGGCAAACTCCCACCACTTTTGGTCCATCGTGTTTTCCGGTTTTTCTTTCAGGAGTTTTGCCATGTTTCCGCTCAGGGTGCGGGCGCGGGCGAGCAGCCTGTCCATTTCGCCGAGACCTTTTTTGGCCAGGACGAGGAATTCGGGATTATTCAACGGGGATTCTTTTGTCAGCGGGGTTTTAGGGCTACTTTTTTCGCCGGACTGTTCCGGCTTATTTTTAAAGGTCAATTCTTTCAACCCCAGGTCTGCGCCAAGCAGTTTGCCGGCGGCTTCGGCATAGGAGTCGGCATTGCGGCGTTTTTCCCTGCCGCTGAGCGCGGAGTAAGCCCAGCCCCACATGTAAGCCAGGTCTTTTGTTTTTACGGCGCTGGCGTGGGAGGCCTCGTGGATCAGCGTCTGCTGGCGTTCGGCAGAAGTGGGCTTTTCAGCCCAGCCTCGGGTTAAATCCAGGGTTCCCGTTGACTGGTTGGCTGTCGCGGTAGTACCGCCGGCCGCGGAGGTACCCGCCTTGTCGAGGATAACTTTGGATTTTTTTTGCCAGCGCCATTCCCACAGTTGGGCTTCCACGGCAGTCAGGTCTTTTTTTACATCCTCTATTTCCGTGCCCCTTGACAGGAACACCATGCCGAGCACCTGGTCATTTTCGCGCAATGCTTTTACAATTTCTATAGCCGTCCCGATTTCTTTTTTGAACAAGGTCATTACTTCCTTTTGCTCCTGTACGGGCATCGGGCGGATGACATCCTTTGGCTCCGCGGTTTTTTTCAAATTCGGGTTTACAAATCCGTTCACGATTTTCTCCAAATACGCATGGGCCTGGTCTTCCTGCTGGGCTTTCAGATGAACGGCTGCCTGCAATCTTATCTTGGGCCATGATTCGGCCCATTTTGGAATTTTCTCTTCGAGAAACTCCTTGCGCGTCGTCAGTTCCTGTAAAAGATGTTGAAACGATTTGAAGTGTATGTACAAGGCATTTATATCTCCGCCCGCCTCTTTGGCGGAAGCCTCTGCCAGGCTGCACATACGGTCATATTTCCCCGTTTCCTGCAGTTTTTGCAAAAGCGTTTCGATGGTCACCCAACGGTTTCCCAAGGGTTCCGCCCACCGGTGCAGATTTATTTGGTAGAACAATGCCCTTGCCTGCATGTCCCCATCATCCTGCCAGGGCTGAATTTCTTTCCGCATGTCTTCGTTTCGGGCAATCTTTCCCAGCACGGCCCCTATAAATTGCTGCACTTTGTCCAGCGTCTGATCGACGGGCGCCTGCGCTTTTGATTGGAGCAAGTCTTTCCATTGTTCTACTAACCATTCCTTGCCCATGGTCCGCGCCACGGCGCCTTGCCGGAATTTGATGAGGCGCATGTAACTCTCCAAGGTAGCAGCTTTTGCGCCTTCCGGCGGCGCTTCGTAGGGCAAAAAAACGCCCTGAATGACCGGGGCGGCCAATTGCGGTTTGGCAATAAGGCTTATTGCCGCTTCGTGCCTTTTGTCTGCTATTGCCTGCAACGTTTTTTGCCGCCGGGCGCCGGGGCTGTTGCCAGCCATCATCTGCAGCGCCTGCTCCGCCACGGTTTCCGGCCGGCGGTCTGTGAGCGGGGAAACGGATTCAGGGCCCGTACCGCTTTGCGGCAGGGCGTTCGCGACAGCCTGGCTGCTGTTATCCGTGTGCTGGGGGCTATGGGTGTGCATGAGCGGGCGTTTGCCTGGCGGCGCAAAATACTAAATATTCCGGCATTTAAGGTCCCGAAGGTGATAACGCCGGAAACAAACCGGTATTAATAAAACAAACCGCCTCTCCAGCCGGCGTAATTTTCTGTGTACGTACTCCTCCGGCAAAAGTTATATCTTTACCGGAAGCCAGGGCTGATTGCCCGTGGCGAATTATTTGGATGTGATGCTTAAAATATCCATGCTTTGCCTGTTGCTCCAAATTACCGTGCTTGCGGGCGCCTTTGCCCAAAACCGCGGCTTCGGCACCCTGCCCCTGGCCCTTAAACCGGGGGCGCCGGGAGAAGCGCGTCCTAAAATGGAAAATAATCCCAAGTATGAGCAGGCATTGAAGGTGTACAACCGTCTGGTGGCAGCCCGGGGCGATTTCCGGTATCCCGTGCCGGCGTTTTCCTTGTGCCGGGAAGAACGTTCGGTCGCGTACATGGACTACGACCGGTTGGAGATCATGCTGGAAGAAAAAGCGTTCGACGTATGCGCCGGCTTTGGCAATGCGGCGGAATCCGCTATCGCCTTTTTGCTCGGGCATGAATTGACCCATTACTACGAAAAACACGCCTGGCGCCGCGGTTTTGTATCTGAATTCAAAGATTTGAAGATCGGCATGACGATCGACAGCCTCGTCGACGATGCCGCCAATGAAACCGAAGCGGACTACCTGGGCGGCTTCCTGGCGTACTCCGCCGGTTACGGCATGTTCGACCGGGGCGCCGAAATGATCCGGAAATTGTACACCGCCTACGGCCTGCCGGAACAGCTGCCCGGCTATCCTGCCCTGGCCGACCGCGAAGTGATGAGCCGGCGCACTGCCGAAAAACTGGCGCGGCTGGTCGAAGTGTTTGAAATGGCCAACCTGTTGACCGCTACCGGCAATTACGCCGAGGCCTGCCAATACTACCGCTTCGTGTTGATGGAATATCAAAGCCGGGAAATTTACAATAACCTTGGCGTAACGCTTGTATTGGATGCCCTGCAATACTTCAAAACCGGCGAATTGAAATTCCGTTACCCGCTCGAACTCGACCTGAATTCGTCGGCAATCAGGGGGTTGGATATGGCGGGCGCCCGTAACCTGCTGCTCCGCCAGGCCCTGCAACATTTCGACGCCGCCATCAGCCTGGATCCAAACTACGCGCCAGCCTATCTCAACAAAGCCTGCGCATTTGCTCTGTTGGGCGACGCCAAACGCGCCCGTTTTTACGCCGGAGAAGAAGCGCAGCCTATAGCCCAACAAAATAACTACGCCAAAACCGCGCTCGACGCCGCTGTGTTGCTCGGCATCCTGGAAGCCGACCAAGGCAATACCGAACAGGCCAAACAACTGTTCCAACACGCGGCCGCGGGCGGCAGCGCCGTGGCGGCAGTCAATCTAAGGCTCCTGAATAAAGAACCGCTCGCGATGGAGCGATCTTCAACTCCCGGACCGCAAAAAGCGGAAAAGATCGACGGCCAGTCCCTGGCAGCCATCGCCGACAACGCCCGCTTCGATCCCGACAGATCCGTGGCCCTGAGCAAAGACCTCAGTTTTCACCAAAATCCGGAACAGGGCGCCAACTCCCGCTTGTTCATCAGCCAGAATGAACGAACGAAAATGACGACCTTTTTTCATATTACCGTCTCCGGTTACACCGGCAAAACCATCCGGCAAATCGGACTGGGCGACGATCGTTCCGCCATCGTTTCGGCCTACGGCGAAGCCCAGCGCACCATCGAAACACCCTTCGGCCAGATCATGGTGTATAAAAGGATACTGTTTATCCTGGATGCGAACGGCAAACTGACGCGGTGGGCGAACTACCACCAGTTCCTGATGTGAATTAAACAAGAACAACCTGAAAATACTGCAACACTGACCATATTTTATGAGAACACCACTTCTATTGTTACTTATCTGCCTGGCGTGCAGCGCCCTGGCCCAAACCCCGCACCTCGTTATCCCCATCGGACACTCTTCCGATATCACCGCCGCTGCTATTTCCCCCGATGAAAAATACATCCTGACGGGCAGCGACGATGAAACGGCTATCCTGTGGACTATCGGCGGTAAAGAAATGTACGCCCTGAAGCGCCATTCGGGGCCCATCATAGCCGTGGCCTTCCTGTACAACGGTAAAGACAAATTTGCCCTGACTGCCGATAAAGACGGAGCCATCAATCAGTGGAACCTGAGCGGCAACCATATCCGCACTTTTCGCCATGCGCCCCCGTACAAGCATGGCCGCAACTGGGTGTCGAAAATCGCGTTTTCTCCCGACGGCAAATCGGTTTGTGTTGAAGCGCACAATTACTTTCATTGCACCGATCTTACAGCGCCTCCTGGCGATGAGGCTGCCCGCCAACCCGACGACCAACCCCGACCGGCATTTTTCCAAAACGCGCCAAACGAGGTTTCCAGTAAAAATTTTGCGCTGAAAATGAATGGCGCAACGGC
>JAKLJF010000530.1 GCA_023151335.1 Thermoanaerobaculia bacterium
CAATACGAAGGAATGATTTCAGTGACATGAGCAGAAGGCTAAAACTAACTAGGTCAGGAAATTAAACGGAAAAACGGCGCTTTTGTCACGAACTGACGGAACAGCAGGCCAAAAAGCTGCACAGGCTCTTTGGATTGCAGCGCAAATATAATTCCTTTTTTTGGGAAAAAAATGAAGGTTTGTGGTAAAACACCGCGATATGATCTCGTATTAACGAAATAATATTTCACAATTATAGCAAATTTTCAAAAATAAAAATGGCTGGTGTTTTGCAGTTTTTTAACAAAAACGGAATAATCAACGCAGATTTGCAGCCAATAATTATCTTACTTCATCCATGGAACTTGCCTTGTTGTGCGTTTTTGCTTTTCTGGCGGGATTTATCGACAGCGTGGTAGGCGGAGGCGGTCTGGTTCAGGTACCGGCTTTTTTCATTTTATATCCACAATTGCCGGTGCCCAATATTATCGGTACAAACCGCCTGGCTTCGGCGGTTGGCACTTCAGTGGCGGCCTGGAATTATGCCCGTTTGGTGCGTATTCCGTGGAAAATCGTTTTGTACGCCGGCCTTACCGCTGCCGTTTGTTCTTATTTTGGCGCTACTCTGCAAAGTATGCTGCCGTCGGATCTGCTGAAGCCCATTATACTGGTGTTGATCGTTGCCGTGGCCATTTACAGCTATCGCAAAAAAGACCTGGGGCAACACGAGCGCTTCCATTTTGCAGAACATCAAATACCCTGGATAGCAGCGGCGATAGGCGCTGCCCTCGGTTTTTATAACGGTTTCGTAGGGCCCGGAACCGGTAGTTTGCTTGTGTTTGGTTTTGTAAGCCTGATCGGGTATAGTTTTCTTTCGTCATCGGCCATTTCCAAAGTAGTGAATGTGATCGCCGACGTTTCGTCGCTGATTTTTTTCCTTACCCATAAATACGTTCTTTTTCATCTGGCATTGCCCATGATGGTGTGCAACGTGGCCGGTTCTTATGCCGGCAGCCAAATGGCGGTGTTGCGCGGGAACGCGTTTGTCCGGCGGGTATTCCTGGTGGTGGTGGCAGGAATCATTGCGCGTTTTGCCTGGGATGTGATCAAAAGAGGTTAGAACGACCGCGTACAACTGACCTTACTCATCCTGTTTCCTGACCTTCGACCTTGTAAATGTGCTGCCTGAGCGGCAAAGCTTTGTATGCTAATGCCCTTCGTTCCGTTATGGGCCGGGTAAAATCCGGCACGGCGGCCAGGCATCATGTTTCACGAATACTTTAAATCATGAAAACAATTGGATTAGCAGGGATTTTATTCCTGTGTCTTTTCGGCCTGTTAACCCCCGCCAGCGCCGCAACTATTCTTACGGGCGAGACCGTGCGCGTGAGCTCCCCTGTGGAAGGTAACCTGTATGCCGGGGCGGGGCAGATCACGATCGATGCAGTGGTCAATGGCGACGTAAACGCGGGAGCAGGCGAATTGTGGATTATGGATACCATTCGCCGCGACGTGATAGTCGGCGGCGGACGTATTCACATTAACGGCGTCATTGGTGAAGACCTGCGCTGCGGCGGCGGGCAGGTGTACCTGCGCGGTGTCGTACTGGGCGACGTGGTGGCCGGTTGCGGCGAGCTTGAAGTTGCGCCCGAAGCCGTGATCCACGGCGACCTTGTCGTAGGCGGCGGTCGCGTACGCATATATGGTCGCATTCTGGGCTCCCTGATCATGGCAGGCGGTGAAATCGAATTCAATGGCGAAGCGGAAAAAGACGCTGAAATCCGCGGGGGAACGGCCACCCTGAACGGCGTTTTCCGGGGGCCCTGCAAGTTTGCCGCGGAAACCCTCCGGCTTGGCCCCCGGGCCGAATTCTACCAGCCGGTGCGCTACTGGCAAACCAATGGAGAAATAGACTTTTCCAACTATCTGAAAGAAGGCGCCCGGGCAACTTTTGATGAATCGCTAAAACAAGATATGGGGCAGTACGACAAGGGCTGGGCCTTCGAGGCATTCTCCTGGTTTTTTCTGTACCGCCTGCTGGTAGGAGCATTGATGATCGCCATTTTGGTTTGGCTGTTCGACGCGTTCTTTAAACGGGCCGGAAGCGATCTTCCCAACCAATGGCTCAACCGTTTCGGAACCGGCGTACTTTATGTGATCGGTCTGCCGGTAGTCATGATCTTGTTGTTCGTCACGGTGATTGGCATACCGTTCGGGCTTTTTGCCTTGTTCCTGTACATCTTCACTCTGCTCTTCGCTTACGCGCTGACGGCCACCGTCGGCACGTATTCCCTGGAGCAATACCGGCGCCTTAACTGGAGCAAAGGCCAGCGTATTCTGGTGGGGATAGCTATCTTACTGGGTTTAAAAATCATCACCTGGATACCGGTATTGGGCTTTTTACTGGGTGCGATAGCCGTGGCCGTGGCATTCGGGAGCATTATTAAGGCTTTACTTCCCCGATCCGGCAATACTCCTGAAATGGCAGGATGAGCAGGATTTGCCCACCGTAGGTTATTTAATTCACCACGGAGACACGGAGGCACGGAGAGGGGAGCGGTTTAGAGGGCTTAGAGCAGCGCTGCTCTAAGCCCTCTAAACCGCTCCCCTCTCCGTGCCTCCGTGGTGAAAAACTTGCCGTGTTTTCATCGAAGCGGACTTGCGGGACAGCCTCTTTTACTGCTTCACCGCCCGTTGCACGCCTACGCCGCCCGGGCCTTCCAGCCGCAGGAAAAGCATACCGGGCTGCACGTTGCCGTCCAGTTGCAAATCGGCTTCGTTATAACCTTGCTCCCGGAACGCCTGCACCGACTGCAGGACATGGCCGGCGGCATCGGTGAGGGTGAGCGTTGTCTGACCAGATTCCGGCAGGTAGAAGGCCGCCTTGAACCGGTCCCTGACCGGATTGGGCCAAACGGGGAACACGGTCAAAGCCTGATTTGGATTCACCGTCACCGGCGCAGGCTGGAAGCGTAATTCAGCCTTTTGCGTTTGTAATTGGCGCGTATAGGCTTCCGATTTGGTAACAGCCGAGCTCATCCGGAGCGACTCTTTCAGCGTGCCGTTTTGCAAGGCGGTGAATACCAGTGTAAAGGTTTTCAGTTTCAGGTTTTTTCCAATCACCGTGGGATCAAGCATGATGGAATTGTACCAGGCGGCCGTGAGCCGTCCTTCTTCCGGAATGCCGGTAAATTCCAAAGGCACCAGCCCCGGCTCTACTTTCACGGATGATAATTTGCTTACGTCATAATCCAGCGTAAACTGGAAAGCGGCGAGGTTTGCCAGGTTGGGTGTGATAATTTCCACCCGGATTTCCTCTCCGGCAACAAAGACCTTATCGGTCGTGGTAAAGACGGCTTTTGTTTCTTTCGAACGGTCCTCGGATGGCGATACCAGGCCGGCCGGATCGGCGGAACCATCAAGATCGCCGTATTTAATGCCAATAAAGTCAGCCTGCGGGGGCGCCATCGGGCCGGACAGGCAGAAGGTCAGCGACGACGGAATGGAAGCGGACCAGGGGCTTGCAGGGTTGGAAAAGGTATAGTTTTTCGGGATAAATTGCCATACTTTATTGACCGGGAAACTTTGCTGCATTCCCAGCGTCATTTTTATGATATTTTTTATATCCGCATCCGTCAGTGTGCCGGATTTATCCACGTCGGCGGCAAGCAGTTTGTAAGGTGAAGAGAGGGACAATACCGCGTCGGTATGTCCGGCAAGGAGCAGGGCGTCGAGCGTGTTAATGCCGTCTTTGGCATCGATGTCGTCGAAGCTGGGGGTCAGTTTGTAGTTACAACTGGCCGGTACGCTTCCGATCGAATATTTGCCATAGTCGTCCGTCACGGCAGTAGCTATCGTCGCGGCGCCTTTTTTCATGGTGAGCTGTACGCCGGGCACACCTTTTTGGTTGTCGGTGGCCACGGTAGCGAAGAATGGTTTGGAATTGGGGCAGGAACCCATGTTGTCCTGTACAATGACGTAGGTAAGGCAATAATCGGCGTTGCCATAAGCGTCTACCGACCAGATCTCTACCTCCTGGGGTCCCAGCTCGCTGCAATCGAAAGTGACTGAATGACTGTCGGTGGGGAAGCCGGTGCCGGTACCTGCTTTGCGGATGCCGAATTTCAGTTGGTTGACCGGAGTGCAATTGTCTTCCGCATATTTAATAAAATCGGTATCCCACAGGGTAATCATACCGGTCTGCATAATATTGATACTCAAGCCGTTCAGGCAAACGACCGTGGGCGCCTTGCAGTCTTTTACC
>JAKLJF010000531.1 GCA_023151335.1 Thermoanaerobaculia bacterium
AAAAAGAACTGGGCTACCACCGGGAGAACTACCTGAATACCATCCGCTTCACGCGCAAGCTGCTGGAGACCAACTTATACGACAAAAACGCCCGGAAGGCGCTGCGGGAAGAGATCGAAGGCACAAAAGCCGTGGCGGAAAAAGAGTGGTTGCTGGAGCGGATGGCGGGGTGAAGGGCAAATGCTCCCTTGCGAAAGCGCCGCGATTTTGATTTTGTGTAACATTTTTGTAGCTTTGTGTAACAAAAATGAACACACAATATGGGAGAAATGCTGAGAGAAAAAAAAATCCGTTTAGCGAGCAAAGTACTTGCTTTAGAGGATGAGGTTTTAATTGATAAATTGGAAAAGGTTTTAACTTCTTATTTGTCGGATAAAACGATAGCCGCAACTTTTTTTGCCCGGCCCATACCAGAAGATATTACCCTTGAAGAATTGGCTAAACAACAACATCAAACTCCGATTGACAAGAAGAAAATGGATGCAATCATAGCTGCACTAGATATAGAAGAGCCAATCGAGGATTTATTGCGGCAGCTGACGCCATAAAGTTCCATAATGTGTACTTACTTGATACAAATATTGTACTCCACTTAATTCGAAGGACTGCTCTGGCTGAAACCATTCAGCAGGACTTTAGAATTTTTCAACAAGACCAACGCCCAATAATTTCAGTTGTCACGGAAGGAGAGTTACTTTCCATTGCTATTCAAAATGGGTGGGGATTGAACAAACGAACAGAACTTCAAAGGTACCTTGATGAATTACTTATTGCAGATATTCGTATTAAAAGCATTATCCGAAGATACGCCGAAATTGATGCTTTCAGCCAGGGAAAATTACCAGACAAGCCCATCTTATTCAGCGCCCGCAATATGGGGAAAAACGACCTGTGGATCGCTGCCACTGCTTCTGTCCTCGGAACCAAACTACTTACAACAGATGAAGATTATACCCATTTGGACGGGGTGTTCCTATCTGTAGAAAAAGTAGGAAAATGAAACCTTATTGCCGGACCAAGTCGTTGATTTCCATAATACTTTAGAATTTTAATTCAATTTGGATAATGCAAATGCACTTTTCCTTTTGCATGCAATACTGCTTTCTGCCGTCATTTCTTCTTTTTACGCCCTCCCTCAGCGCCCAGCTCCCCTACTTCCAGCAAGAGATCAGCTATACCATCCGCGCCACCCTGAACGACCGCGAGCACACGCTCGACGGCCATGTCCGGATGGAATACGTCAACCGCTCGCCCGATACCCTGCCGGAAATCCGCATGCACCTGTGGGCCAATGCCTATAAAAACCGGCAAACCGCCTTCTGCCGCCAGAAGCTGCGCGACGGCAACACCCGCTTTTACTTCGCGCCGGATGAACAGCTGGGCTTTTTTAAAAACATTGATTTCTCGGTCGACGGCCAAAAGGCAAGCTGGCGTCCCGACCCGAAAAATCCAGATATCGCCGTGCTGCAACTGGCCCGGCCGCTTCCGCCGGGCGGCAAAATCGCCATCGAAACGCCGTTCCTTCTGAAAATACCCGCCTCCTTTTCCCGTCTGGGCCACGTAAAAACGTCCTACCAGATGACCCAGTGGTATCCCAAACCAGCCGTGTACGACCGCCTCGGCTGGCACGACATGCCTTACCTCGACATTGGGGAGTTTTACGCCGATTTTGGCGCCTTCGACGTGAGTATCACCCTGCCGGAAAACTACGTGGTAGGCGCCACCGGCACGCTGCAAACACCCTCCGAAGTGGCTTTTTTACAACAAAAAGAATGGGAAACCCGCCGGGAAATAAGCCGCCGCGCAGGAATGTTGCCCGGTAAAAGAAACATTGCCCGCGATACATTTCCGGCCTCGTCGGCCAAAACCAAAACCCTGCGTTACACGGCGGAAAACGTGCACGATTTCGCCTGGTTTGCCGACAAACGATTTTATGTGCTCAAAGATACGGCCCGGCTGGCCGGTGGCCGCACCGTCGATTGCTGGGCCCTGTTTACCGCCGAAGATTTTAACCTCTGGCAAAAAGGCGCATTCTACGTACGCCGCGCCGTGGAGTTCTACTCCCAACTCGTGGGCGAATACCCCTGGCCCCACGCCACCGCCGTACACAGCGCCCTGAGCGCCGGCGGCGGCATGGAATACCCCATGATCACGGTGATCGGCAACGAATCGAGCGGCAAAGGACTCGACAACGTCATCACGCACGAAGTGGGACACAACTGGTTTTACGGTATACTGGCCAGCAACGAACGCGACCACGCCTGGCTCGACGAAGGGCTGAACTCCTACTACGAACACCGCTACATGATGCAGCACTACGGCAGCGAATCGATGGACGATATGCTGCCCCGCCGGCTCTTCAACGCCGGGCAATCCGGTTCCGTACGCGAAAACGCCTGCCTGATGCTGGCCCGTGAAGGCGCCGACACGCCACCCGATACGCATGCGAACGACTTCTGGTATATCGCCTATGGCATCCAGACGTATATGAAAACGGCGATGTGCCTCGAATGGCTCGAACGCTCGTTGGGCCAGGCCCGCTTCGACAATGCCATGCAGACCTATTACCAGCGCTGGAAATTCCGCCACCCCTACCCTGCCGACCTGCGCGAAGCCTGGCGCGACGCGGGTGTGGAGGCCGGTTGGTTTTTTCAGGCCATGCAAAGCCGGCGCCGTTTCGACCTGGCGCTCACCCGGGTGCAGCGCGACGCCGACAGCATCCGGCTCACGGTAAAAAACCGGGGCCGGCTGAACGCCCCTTTCTCTATTTCCGCCCTGCGCGCGGGCCGGTCCGTCCAAACGATCTGGTATCCCGCCCCCACAAAACGCGCGCAAACCCTCGCCTTCCCTGCCCTCGATGCCGACGCCTTCGAACTGGACCACGAGCATACCGCCCTGGATATAAACCGGAAAAACAACATCCGGCGCACCACCGGGCTTTTTCCGGGTTTCGAACCTTTGAAAATCAAAATGCTGGCGCCCGTGGAAACGCCCGCCCGCTCCGTGCTGGGCATCCTGCCCTGGGTCGCCTGGAATTATTACGACAAAACCATGCCGGGGATCTTATTGTACAATCCACCCTTTCCGCTCCGTCGCTTTCAGTATTTCCTGATGCCCGGCATGGGTCTGGGCTCCAAACATCTTACCGGCCTGGCCGACCTGCAGTACAACCTCCTCCCCGGCGGCCCCGTACCGCGACTCAGCGCCGGATTCAACGCCAAACTGTTCGACTACGATTATCATTGGAACACCGGCCAGTACACCCGGTTTTATCGCCTTACCCCCCGCATCCGGGCCGAACTCAGGAGCGCGTCGCCGGCATTTTTGCATTTTCTGCAATACCGCGTTTTATGGATTGGAAAAGAAGAGTTGCAGTTTGGCGACACCGGTTTTCTGGGAAAAACCTGGGAAAAAGCCGCGATCCATGAGCTGCGCTACGAAGCGGCAAACCTTACCCTGCCCAATCCCTGGAAAATGACCGCCACCCTGGAACATCAGAATTTTAATACCCCTATCGATGATAAAGCCGGTTACCTGCGCGGCGCCCTGGAGTGGAAACAACAGTTTTTTTATCAGAGTAAGCGCAAAGTCACTGCCCGCGTATTTGCCGGCGCATTCCTCCACAATACACAGCGCCGGCGGGGCAGCGTGGCGACAAACAGTTTGAGCAATGATATCGCCCGGGCGTCTTTCGCCCTCAACCCGCAGGGATTCAACGATTACCGTTTCGATCAGCTTTTTTTGGGCCGGTCCGAAACCACCGGCCTTCTCTCGCGCCAGGTGAGCCAGACGGAAGGCGGCTTTAAAAATGCTTTCGGATCGCCGTTTGCCGGGGTAGCCAACTCCAATAACTACATCCTGGCGCTCAACCTGAAAGCCGATCTGCCTGCCCGTTTGCCGCTGGGCATCCCGCTGCGGCCCTACTTCGATATCGGCTATTTCGACGACGCCACCCCCCTGGGCGAAAACCGGCCTTTCAACGAACAACTGCTTTGGAGCGGCGGGCTGATGCTGGAATTTTTAAACGGCGGGCTGGAAGTGTATTTCCCCATCGTCCACGCCAAACCCCTGCGCGACCGCTACGACGAACTGGCCGGAAAAAATTATTTTCGACGGATTTCCTGGAGTATCCGGCTGGGAAAGGTAGGACCGATGGATGTGGTCAGGAAGGTGGCGAATTAATCGAAGATAATTAAATTGTTCCGGAGCAACATATTGAACACGCGGGTACCGGCATTCGTG
>JAKLJF010000532.1 GCA_023151335.1 Thermoanaerobaculia bacterium
TTTGATGCCGGCCACCATGACTTTCGTTACGGCCACACCGCCGGTAGGAACAACCTACAATGCCGGAACGGGAATATGGAATATTGGCGCGCTGGCATCCGGGCAAAGCAGAACGCTTACCATTGTCGCTTACCCTAATCCTGGAACAAGCGGCATGACCATCGCGGACACGGCCAGTTATTTTTCTTCCACGCCGCCCGATAACAATGCGGCTGACAACAGTTTGTCGGTAAGTTTTACGGTCAACCGGCCCGATCTTTTGATCACAAAAACCGTAAACGACAACACGCCGAATGTCGGACAAACCATTTTATACACCATCAAAGCAAAAAACCAGGGGTCACAGAACGCCCCCGCCACCGGCCTGGTGGTTACCGATGTGCTGCCCACGGGCTTAACCTATGTCCCCGGCAGTTCCACGATCCCGCCGGGCACCACCTATAACCCCGGCACCGGCGCCTGGACCATTGGTACCTTGAATGATAACGTGGAACTTACCCTTGTTCTGGCCGCCACCGTCAACGCCGGGCAAACTGGACTGACGAAAACGAATACCGCCTCGGTCACGGCAATCGATCAGCCGGAGGAGGGGAATTTCGCGAGTACGGCCTCGGTCAACATAACGGTCAATTTTCCCGATATACAGATGACCAAGACCGTCTCGAACGGGCCGTATAATGAAAATGTCAACCTCACGTATACGGTGACGGTGAAAAACAACGGCCCGGTGACGGCTACTAACGTGGTTGTGAAAGACCTGCTGCCCGGGGTGCTAAGCTATCAAAGCCACAGCACGACGCTGGGTGCCTATGTTCCAGGCACCGGTCTGTGGACGGTCGGAACGCTGAACAGCGGACAGGATGAAGTGCTGACAATCGTGGCGCAACCCATAACGGGGAGCTCCGGCACCGCCATCAACAATGTGGCGCTGCTCTATTCCATGACCGAAAATGATCCGCTTATTGCCAATAATTCGGCCGGCGTGGAAATCGAAGTCGCCACGGTAGATTTATTGGTGGAAAAATCGGTAAACGACGCTTCTCCCAGTATTGGACAACTGATCGAGTATTCCGTAAAGCTGACTAACCTGGGCCTTGGTACGGGCACGAATATTATTGTGAAAGACATTTTGCCGCCGGGATTGACATTTAGTTCATTCACACAAATCCCGGCCGGCACGACGGCCACCCATTCGTCCGGAACGATTACCTGGACGGATCCCACCATGGCGCCATCCAACCAAACGCTGAAATTTGAAGTTACCGTAGATGCCGGCTATGCCGCCAAGACGATTGTAAACACCGCCTATGTGGAAGATTTACAGCAGGTGGATCCAAACCCGGCGAATAGCACCTCTTCCGTTTCCGTCATTGTTAACGGCGCGGATTTGGCGCTGACCAAAACGGTGGATAATCCGGCTCCGTCGACGGGCGCTACTATTGTTTATAAAATAAAACTCCGGAACAACGGCCCGCTTGCGGGGAACGACGTGACGATTTCCGATCTTTTACCCGCTGGCGTCACGTACGTATCGCACACCGTTAGCGAAAGCGCGTACAACCCGGGCACAGGCGTTTGGGGGGGCACAAACTTAGATATGGCGATCGGAGAAGAAGATTCGCTGATGATCACGGCTACCGTGACGGCGCCCAATGGAAGTTTGGTGACCAACACGGCTACCATAACCAGCCAGACGCAGCCCGACGACATAACGGCCAATAATACGGCCAGCGTTTTTTTCGTGGTGGGCAATGCCGATGTTTCCCTCACCAAATCGGTGAATGGCGCGGTATTTTTTCCGGGCGATCCCATCGTGTATACGCTCACCATTACCAATAATGGTCCTTTTCAGGCCGCCGGGTTTTCCGTGGCGGATACGCTGCCGGCCGGGGTTACCTTTACTTCTGCTTCGGCTACCCTGGGCTCGTACAGCAACGCTACGGGCTTATGGACATTTGGAACGAATACCCTGGCCGTTGGCGCTTCTGCTACCTTAACGATCAATGCCACGGTCAACGCCGGAACAGCCGGCTTTACTATTACTAATACAGGTAAAGCGATATCCGTACAAGGCGGCAACAATACCGCCAACGACGTCGCCACTGCAACGTTTAAGGTGCATGGCGCCGATATTTCGGTGACGAAAACAGCCAGCGCTTCCACGCCTAATGAAGGCGACCCGCTCACCTATACCATTTCCGTCACCAACAACGGCCCTGATCCGACCACCAGTCTGATCATAAAGGATTTGTTGCCCATCAATCTGGACTTCGTTTCCGCGACGGGAGGCACGTACAATCCGGTTAACGGGGAGTGGAATATTGGCGCCCTCGCTAACGGGGCCACTGTTGTGCTCACCATCAACACCACCATAGAAAGTGGCGGCGGTATTACCAATACGGCTTACGTGCTGAGTTCTTCCGAACCGGATAATGTAACAGCCAATAATACGGCATCCGTATTTGTTTCAGCCCTGAAAAATTTCGCTGCCGGCGCCTGTATTATCAATATGGGCCAGGTGCCTCAAACCTATAACAATACGCTCAAGGCGTACGGCCTGGTGTACGAACTGGTAAAAGAAAATATGATACCGGTATATTGGGCGATCAGACCGAATAAAACCTTTCAGGATGAAGTCAATAAAGTGGACGAAATTGACTTTTCCGTCAATGGCGTGGACTATAAAACCGGCGCGTTTATTATTGACGCCGATTATGTTTCTATAGCCCAGCCCATTATAAATGAATGGACCACGCTTTATCCGACACTTCAGGTGAATTGCAATCAGCCGGCATTCAGCGCGCCGATTTTCAATGTTATCACCAGTTTGCCGCGCGCGGTATTGGACGAACAAAACGGCGGTTTGATTGAAAGCGCTTTTTATGATAAAACCGGGCTGGACAACACGATCATTGGATACGATGGCAATGGAGACCCCATATACAGTCTGTATCGCCCCGATGGTCTGCCCAGCAACCTGAGTTTTTGCGATGATATTTATGCCATGCCGCACGCCGATCCGCATACCTGGAGTACGCTGGATAAGGAAACATTCGATGCGTATATTAAAAACGGCGGCTGGCTCTGGTCTGCTTGTCACGCGCCCAGTTCGCTGGAAACCCTGGTTGACGTGCCCAGTATTCCGGGTGGAGCACCCGATATGAATTACCTTACGGTGGACGGGCTTGTTCTTTGGGGCGACCACAGCGATGGAACCCTCCCGTATTCATACAGCACAGATCCCGGCCATTATGCCTCGGAGGCAGCCTCGGATCCTTTTATGCAGTTTATCGGGAATATCGATGAGGCGCTGCAAAGTGGTTCCGAACAAATTTACATTCCCTTCGCCGCCGGCTGGAGGCCAACCACAACCATTGCCATGTGGGACCCGGATCATCCGGAAAGAACCGGCGATGGCGAATATCCCCTGAACGCGGCGGCTTTGGTCGCCTATGGCCGTGCCTACGGAAATCCGGACTACGGAATGCTGGTTTACGAAGCATCCCACTCTGTTGCTTCAGGCACGGAAGCGGAAAACGTAGGCGCCGCCCGGATATACGGCAACTTCTGGCTGGCAGCCGGCATCGAGTTTCAACCGATGATAACGCCGGTTGCCGTTCCCGACGATATCTTATCGCCGGGCGAACTGGCCAACTTTGCCCTCACCGTAACCGGGCGCACACCGACCTTTACCTACCAATGGATGTCGGACTGCGGAGGTACCTTCTCAAACCCGACTTCTGCCACTACCACTTTTACCGCGCCAATGGTTAGCGTAGAAACCCCCTGCGTTATCCGCTGTGTTGTGACCGATGAGTGTGGCCGTCTGAACTTCTTTAGTCAGGTGATAACCATCGCTCCCTCGGCAGACCTTAAAATTACTAAAACCAGCACGCCTGATCCCGTTCAAATCGGCCAGTCGATAACCTACACCATTACCGTGACCAACCTGGGCCCGGATAATGCGCAGGCCGTATCCGTAAAAGACACCTTGCCCGCGAGCCTGGACTTTGTCAGCGCCACGCCGAGCGCAGGGACCTGGACTGCCCCCACCTGGAGCGTCGGCAACCTTGCGCTGAACGCCAGCGCGACGCTCACCATCGTGGCAACGGTAAATATCAACGCGGTTGGTTCAATCATCAACAAGGCTTACGCGAGCAGCAATACATACGATCCGGTTACAACAAATAACGTTGCCAGGGATACCACCATGCTCGATCTGTTCCCGGTGGCCAA
>JAKLJF010000533.1 GCA_023151335.1 Thermoanaerobaculia bacterium
TTTATTTATCGGCGACGTAGGCCGTCCCGACCTGGCCGTTAAAACCGACCTGAGCCGCGAAGACCTGGCCGGCTACCTGTTCGATTCGCTGCGCAACAAGATCATGACCCTGCCCGACGACGTGACGGTGTACCCCGGCCACGGCGCCGGCTCGGCCTGCGGCAAAAAAATGGCCAAGGAAACCGAATCCACTATCGGCCTGCAAAAACAATTCAACTACGCGCTGCGCACCGACATGACCCGCGCCGAATTCGTCAGGGAAGTGACCACCGGCCTGGTAGAACCGCCGCAATATTTCCCGAAAAACGCCGTGATGAACAAAATGGGCTATGAGAGCATCGACACCGTGCTTCAGCGCGGCGTACATCCGCTCAAGCCCCGCGAGTTCGTCACCGTGGCCGAGTCCGAAAATGCGCTCATCATCGACACGCGCAGCGAACAGGAATTTGTGCAGGGATTTATTCCGGGTTCCGTATTCATCGGTCTGGAAGGCCAGTTCGCCTCCTGGGTGGGCACCCTGGTGACCGACCTGAAACAACCCATCCTGCTGGTATGCCCGGAAGGCAAGGCGGAAGAAGCCGTCACGCGCCTGGCTCGCGTCGGGTACGACAATACCCTCGGTTACCTGGAAGGCGGTTTCGCCGCCTGGATGGCCAATGGCCGGGAATTTGACCGCATCGAAAGTATTTCCGCCGCCGCTTTTGCCGAACGGTTCAAAACGGGTCGCGAAAAAGCGCTCGACGTGCGCCGCCAAAGCGAATTTGACGCCGAACACGTGGTCGGCGCTCAAAACTTCCCGCTCGATTTCATCAACCGCAATATGGCCGAACTGAAACGCGACCAGCCTTATCTGGTGTACTGTGGCGGCGGCTACCGCTCCGTGGTCGCGATCAGTATCCTCCAAAACCGCGGCTTCGACCAGTTGATCAACGTGGAAGGCGGCTTTAAAGCGATCAAGGAAACCGGCAAGGCGCCGCTCACGGAGTTTGTGGAGCAGGCGACGGAGCTTTAATAGTTTTGAGTTTTGAGTTATGAGTTTGAAGTTCAGCGTTCCAACTTTGGGACTTTGGACTTCAAACTTATTTTTTCAAGCGCCACAGTTCCGCTTTCCCGCGCGGCGAAAAAAACACGTGTTCATAACCTGCTTCGAGTTGGCCGATAATCTCGCGGGAGTAATCGTGGTCGTAGTGGCGTTCGTCGTAGTTCAGCAGCAGCACGTAGTGGAGGTCGAAGCCGCCGCTCCGGTTTTTGAAGTTAATAAAATCGGCGCGGGGCGGGCGGTTTTCAAAATTCATGCCTTCCTTGTCGGTAATGCGGAACATATCGCGTTCCCAGCGCCAGATTAAGGGAAAATAATAGCGCAGGGCCTCGTAATTGTCCGACATGATGGCCGTTCGGTAGGCGCCGATGTAGTCGGCCGCGTGAATGAACAGCCAGTTGCGGTTGGAAACCTCCCTGCCGTCGAAATAGCGCCCGCTGAAGTCGTAGTTCAGTACCAGGATCACCGAGCTGTCGGCGATATGGGGCAGGCAGCTCATGTAGTCTTCCACCAGTTCAGAGGCTTTGCGGTGCGCCGGTATCCGGTGCGTCAGCAGCACGATCATCGCCGTGGCCGAAAGCGCCAGCGTCAGTTGCCGGGCCCATTGCGGAAAAGTGGCCCCGGCCGTCCATAATAACAGTCCCAGCCAGGGGAACAACTGTACCCGAAGGGGCATCATCAGTTCAAGCGACTGCGCGCCGGCCTGCCGGAAGTATTGCCAGAGCGCAAGGGCGGTGAAGAGGAGGAGGAAGTGGGTGTTGGGGGCGTTAATGTCATTGGCGTCATTGGCGTCATTAGCGTCATTGGGGGTGGGGGAGGGGCGGCGGCGCAGATAAAGCACGATGGCGCCCAGCGCCAGGGCGATCGCGATGTAACTGATCGCGCGAACGGTGTCGCGTTCGGAGTTGCGGATGATCATGAGTGCGCCGAGGTTGTACAGCTGGTTCCATACTCCCGACACGGATTCCGTGTTGGCCCCCGTGGGCCAGGGTTTTCGATAGATATATTCGGCAAACAACACCAGCATGGGCAGCGCGGACAGCAGTGCTGTTTGGGTTTGTTGCCATAATAGCAGACTGCCTTTTTTCCATCCGGATTTCCACATTTTCAGCAATCCTTCCCATAACACATTGCATCCGACGAAAAGTCCGGCAAATACAAGACCCATCGGGTGCGCACTGTAAAGAACCAGCCATAACAGTGCCCAGACCAGTCCCCGCACAGGCGTCATGCTATGCCGGTATTGCAGCCAGAACCCGCAAACCCAGAAAAACAGCGCGATGCTGCATGCGTAATTGTAAAAACCCGATTGCAAGAGGAAATGCCAGGCAAACAACAACCCGAATACACTCATAAACCCGCTTTCCGGGTTGATCTGCCGGATCAGATAGCGCAGTCCCAGGCCGAACATCGCCACATAACCGCTCAGAAATACTTTTTCCGCTGTTTCCGGCGCAAAAAACAGCTGGAAAAACGCCAGCCACAAATGCCCAAACCAATTCGGCTCAAAATTGGTGTTCAGCGAATAAAACGGATCGTAAAACCCGAAGTGCCGGCCCATTATGTAGTCGAGCAATATCCGGGCATTGTACACGTGGCAGGGCCCGTCGCCGGTCACAAAAAAACGGCCCGACCATACCGGCAAAATAGCGGCCAATAGCATCAGGTAGAATATCCGGCGCTCGACAGTAGGGCGTAAAAGGGCGTTCATGATATTATTTTTGGCGCAAGATTAGTGATTCTTTACGCATCAAATTCGGCATTATTTTAGCAGCTTTTACAAACTTAATCAAAACAGAAGCATGCGACAACCGGTTACACTCTTTTTTGCCCTCCTTTTTTCCACCGTCTCCATCGCCCAATCCACCTGGTACGTCAATGCCGCGGCCTCCCCTTCCACCGCCGACGGCACCAGCTGGAACACGGCTATCCCTTATCTCCAGGACGCACTCGAAGCCGCCCTGCCCGGCGATGTCCTTTGGATAGCCGGTGGCATTTACAAACCCACCACGAACAACGACCGTACCGCCAGCTTCCGGATCAAAAACGGCATCAAACTCTACGGCGGCTTTGCCGGCACGGAAACCCAGCTCCAGCAACGCGACTGGCAAGCCAACCCCACCATCCTCAGCGGCGATATCGGAACGCCGGGCCAGGCGGACGACAACTCTTACAACATATTATATGCCACCCAAACCGGCTTCGATACCCGCCTGGACGGGCTGATCTTCGAAGATGGCAACGCCAACCACCCGGATAATGTAAACATCCTGTTTTTTGAAAAAGGCCACTCGGGCAGCGCCGTTTTCCTCGATGGCCTGGGCGCCGGAAATTTTGCTTATCTGACCATCGCCAATTCGACCTTCCGCCGTAATTGGTCTGACTACTTCGGCGCTATCTATGCCAATGGCCGCAATGCTGGCAAAAGCGCCCTGCAGATCGAAAACTGTACTTTTACCCAAAACCTTTGCGGCGGCGGCGGTGGAGCGGTGGCCGTAGACAATGACGACGAACAGCTGTTTAATGTCCAGATCCGGCACTGCCTGTTTGAAGAAAACTACGCCCACAACCGCGGCGGCGCCCTGTTGCTCGGTCACCACGCCGATGTTTTTGTACAGGACTGTACTTTTAAACGCGATTCCGTGCGCTTCCATGCCGGCGGGGCCGTGAGCATCGAGGGCGACAATGTAACGTCCAGCTGCCGTTTCGACGATTGCCTGTTCGACGAAAACCGCGTCGGCCCCGGCGCTGTGGGCGGGGCGGTCGTAGTGGAACAGATTTACGCCAACCTGAACCTGATCTTTCAGAACTGCCGCTTCAACCGCCATAAAGCGCCCGACCTGATCTGGGTGCCTTCGCTGTTCAGCGCCACCCGGATCGTGTATCAAAATTGTATTTTTCAGGAAAATAACGTGGCCAACCTCGTTTTCCATCAAACCATCGGCGCTACCGGTGAGCAACGTTTCGTCAACTGCCTGTTTTATAAAAATACCGGCGCCGAGATATACGACTACTTCGACGTCAACGACCAGACCGTACACCGCTTCCAAAACTGTATTGTTGTAAAAGACCCCGGCCTCGACATCGTAAACGGGGGGCCGAAAGTTGAAATGGATCATTGCATGGTAAGTCAGCCCGGCTGCGCCGCCCTCGGCGTGGGCGTCGCTTGCGGGCCGGGCATG
>JAKLJF010000534.1 GCA_023151335.1 Thermoanaerobaculia bacterium
GTAAACGTGGCACAATGACGACCAATGACAATTACAGAGGTACGTTTACGAAACTTTTTAAGTATCGTAAACGTGGCACAATGACGATTAATGATGCACTACCCCCTCAGCTCACCCTTACCCCATTCTCCACCGCCCGTTCCGGTTGGAGCAGCACTACCCCACCCGCGGTTTCGAGACCGAGAACGAGCACTTCGGAAAAAAAGGTGGCGATCTGTTTGGGCGGAAAATTGGTCACGGCGATCACCTGACGGCCCTTCAGGTCTTCGGGCTGATACAGGTGGGTGATCTGGGCACTGCTTTGTTTGATGCCCAGTTCCGGGCCGAAATCGACCCGGAGCTGGTATGCCGGTTTGCGGGCCTGCGGGAAAGGGGTTGCCTCGATGATCGTGCCGACCCGGAGTTCCACTTTCCAAAAATCGTCGAAGGATATTTTCTCCATGCTGCAAATTAACCCTAATTTTGTCAGACTTATTTTCGTAAAAATAACGTTACGTCTGAAAAGCAGGCTTTTATACATGCTTTTTTGACTAAAACCAATTTGTATGAATGCAAAATTCCTGGTTTTGCTGGCATTTGCCCTGTACAGTGTGATTTGCTGGCGCTGGTATGTATGCAGTATCAAACAGCAATGCGGCGACAAGGCCCAGGCCACTGCAACGCCGCTAGTGGAAACGCCTGCTATAGAAGATGAAGGCGCCGCCGTATCGGATACTTCGTTTCGTCCGTATGAGCCAGCGCCCGAAACAGCACCTCCCGCGACGCAACCGGCCACTGACGAACCGGACATCAGTAAAGTGCAGGTGGAAGAATTAGCCGACCAGGTCGTCATTCATTTCCCGTACAATTCCACCCGCAAAGAAGATGATGCTGCCATCGACGAATATCTCTCGCGCCTGGCCAGGCAGCTGATCGCATCCGGCGGCACTGTCACCCTCAGCGGCCACACCGATAATGTGGGCGATCCCAAAACCAATGAAGCCTTCGCCCTCCGGCGCGCGAAAAACATCCGCGATATTCTGATTGTCAAAGGAGTAAAAAAAAGCCAGATCATCACCAAATCCTACGGCGAACGAAAACCTGTAGCCACGAACGACAACCCCCGCGGCCGTTATAAAAACCGCCGGGTGGAAATAAAGGTAAAGTGAGTGATGAGTGATGAGTTATGCCGAGCAAGATCACTCATCACTCACATCACTCTTCACTCTTCACCCATCACTCATCACTCATCACTCATCACTAAATAATATGTTTCAGCAAAACGTACTCCAGGGCCCGGGCACGGGGACATTCACGACGCATACATTTGAAATCCTGTTGATGCTGGTCGGCGCGTTTTTGTTCGGATTATGGTTTGGTTGGATCTTGTGGAGCCGCTACCGGCAGACTGCGGAAAAACTGCGTCTCGACAATGAAAGCCTGAATGCCTCGCTGAACGCCTTGCGCGCAGAACTGGACGGGCTGAAAGTAAAACTGAGTGAAGCCGAAAACGAACGCACTACCCTGGCTGCCCAGGCGCAAAACCTGGGCTGGGAGCTGGATAATGCGCGCAGTCAGATACTGGTATTACAGAGCGATATGGGCAAGATCCAGGAGCGGAACCGCCAGTTGGAGAGTGAACTCGCCCTGACTCAACCGGCAGAAACGGCCGGTAGCGAGGCAATACCGTTGGAAGTGGAAACACCGCAAGGGCAGGCTGAAGCAGAATTGGTGGAACTGGAACGCGCCGCCGCCCCGGAAGATACCGCCGGAGAGACCGTCCCTGAATATCAGGAGGCCGAATACCCGGAGGAGGAATATGAAATTGCCGATGCAATGGACGTCCCCGAATCCCGCTACACCGCGGCAGATGCAGAACAATGGCTGCCGGAACTACCGCCAATTGAAAGAAAAGATGAGGCCGTGACCATGATACCGCTCTCTGAACTGGTGGCCCCGACAACCGGACAGGAAGGAATTGCAGAAACCGCGACAGCAGAACCCCGGGAAGAACCTTTCGTCGTGGCTGCCGTCACCGGCCCGCGCGACGACCTGAAAATCGTGGAAGGGATCGGCCCAAAGATTGAAGAACTGCTTTTCAAGGCGGGTATCACGACCTACGGCCAGCTGGCTGCCACTTCCGTGCAGCAATTAAAAGACATTTTGACCAATGCCGGGCCCCGTTTTGTGATGCACGACCCCGGCACCTGGTCGGCGCAGGCCCTGTTGGCTGCGAATGGCGAATGGGATAACCTGAAGGCATACCAGGATTTCCTGAATGCGGGGAAACGGCCGGAGAAATAGCCCTTTTCAGGCAGGGCGACTGTTACCGTTAGCGGATCACGACCTCTTTTATATACTCCTCCCCCATCTCTTCGTTCAGCAGTGTTTTAATTTTCTCCTTTCCAAAGGATAATTCGTGTTTCAGCGGCGCCGACAAAATGGTGAGATACAGCACATTCTTTCGCACCTGAATATTGGAGGTATAGGTGGAAATGGTCTTTCCCATCAGCTTTTCCCACAGCATTTTCACCCGCGTTTCATTGAGTTGCGGCGTGAGTTTGTACTCCCGGAGCATGTCCTGCATGGCTTCCTGCAGGGAAAGATCGTTTTTCTTTTTCATACGGAAAGGGTTGGTGGGTTTAGGAGGTTTAGAGGGTTTAGAAAGTTTAGATGGTTTAGGCCGGCCAATTTATATCATACTGCCGGATTTTCCGACAAAAAATCCACGCCTTTTCGCAGCCAGGCCAGGGTTTCGGCCTCCGGGCTTCCGGCTTCCGGTTGGTAGTTGTAAGCCCAGTGGGCCACGGGCGGCATACTCATCAGGATACTCTCGGTGCGGCCGCCGGTTTCGAGGCCGAATTTGGTGCCCCGGTCCCACACGAGGTTGAATTCCACGTACCTGCCGCGGCGCAGCATCTGCCACTTTTTTTCGCGTTCGCCCCAGGGGCGGTCCTTTGCCCGGCGAAGCAGTTCCACGTAAACGGGCGTAAAAGTTTCGCCCACGGCCACCGCAAATTCAAAGAGCCGTTCCCGCGACAACCCGGTTTTTGCTTCGTCCTGGTAGTCGAAAAAAATGCCGCCCACGCCGCGGGTTTCGTTGCGGTGTTTCAGGAAAAAATAGTCGTCGGCCTGTTTTTTAAAAGCCGGGTAAAAGTCGGGGTGAAAGCGGTCGCACACGGCTTTCAACTGCGTATGGAAATATCGCGCGTCCTCCGGCACGACGTAATGAGGCGTTAAATCGATGCCGCCGCCGAACCACCAGCGGTTTTCCCCGGTTTCAAAGTAGCGAACGTTCATGTGGATAATGGGCGCCACGGGACTGTGCGGATGCAATACGATGGAAACGCCGGTGGCAAAAAACGGCGCCCGCGCGATGCCCAAATTGGAGGCTACCACCTCGGGTAACAGGCCGGTGACCGCCGAAAAATTGACGCCGCCTTTTTCAATGGTTTTTCCCTGGATGACGCGGGAGCGGCCTCCCCCACCCTCGTGGTGCTGCCACAGGTCTTCCTGAAAAACGCCGCCGCCGTCGGCAGCCTCCAGTTGCCGGCAAATGTCGTCCTGTAACAAGCGGAATCGTTCCGCAATTTGTTCCTTCATAAACATACGGCAAAGAAACGGGGAATTACGGCGTATTTTCACCGCTCCGGCAGGAAAGTGTCTTTTTGTAAAAATAAAATATTGATAAGAAATTTTTGGCTGAGTAAAATGACGATTAAAGAATCTGAACTGATCCTTAACCCGGACGGTAGCATATACCACCTCCATCTTCGTCCCGAAGACGTGGCGCCCGTCATCATCACCGTGGGCGACCAAAACCGGGTGCCGCTGGTGAGCCGTTATTTCGACCGGATCGAACACCGGGCCCAAAAACGGGAATTCATTACCCATACCGGCCGGATCGGCCATACCCGCCTCAGCGTGATTTCCACGGGAATCGGCCCGGATAACATCGATATTGTGTTCAATGAATTGGACGCGCTGTTCAACATCGACCTGCAAACAAGGCAGGTAAAAACGCAACACACGCCCCTGACCTTCCTCCGCATCGGCACCGCGGGCAGCCTTCAGGCCGATATTCCGGTCGACGGATTCGTGGTGTCGTCGGGCGGCATCGGCATGGACGGCCTGCTGCAATTTTATCAGGCGCCCGGCCAGCAGCAGCATCCGTTGCTCGATGCCATGCGCCGCCATTTTGCCGGGATTTGGGATTTTCCGCTGAGTCCCTATTACGCACCG
>JAKLJF010000535.1 GCA_023151335.1 Thermoanaerobaculia bacterium
ACCAATACGCTGAGCCTCTTCGACGAACTGGCGCTGGCCGTTACGGTGACCGACCAGCTGACGGAACCGTTCCAGGCCCTCCTCAACGGCGGGGCCCCGAACGTGTGCATGACCGGCAGCGCGGTATTGCAGGCTTCGGGCGGCAGCGCCTACCTGTGGAGCACCGGCAGTACAAATGCCTCCATAACGGTAAATACGGCCGGTATTTACACGGTGACGGTCACCAACGATGTGTCTTGCACGGCCAGCGCAAGCATCACGGTAGGCCAAAATCCTTCGATCACAGCCAGCGCGGGCAATGTGCCGGTGTGCGCCGGCTCAAACATCCAGCTCGGATCTACGCCGTCGGGCGGGGGCGGGGTGTATACCACTTTTTCCTGGGAAGGCCCCGATGGTTTTAGCTCGGCATTAGAAGATCCCATGCCATTGCCTGCCACCCCCGCGGCGGCAGGCGCCTATACCGTGACCGTGACCAGTGGAGCGGGATGTACGGCCTCGGCTTCGGTGAGCGTGGCGGTGTCGGGCAATTCAGCGCCGGTGGTAATGGTTACGGCCAACAGTCCCTTGTGCGCCGGCAGCGACCTGTCGCTGCATTCGATCCCGTCGGGCGGTAGCGGGGTGTACAGCACTTTCCGCTGGAGTGGTCCTAACAATTTTGTTTCCGCGTTCCAGAATCCCCTCGCTTTTGCCGCGTCGACGGCTTCGACAGGGGTGTACACGGTAACCGTGACGGACAATGCCGGTTGTACCGCTACCGGTACTATCCCGGTATTGGTGAAAGCGATGCCGCTGATCAGCGCCACGAATAACGGACCGGTATGTACCGGTAAAAATATTCAGCTGGATGCTTCCGGTTCGGGGGGGGCTGGCGCGCCTTATACCTATAGCTGGTTGGGTGTAAACGGATTCAATTCGGCTCAGGAAGACCCCGCGGCTTTTGCCGCCGCGTCCGGGAGTGGCGGCGCCTACACCGTTACAGTGACCGATGGCGGGGGTTGCACGGCTACTGCCTCCACCACCGTAAAGGTCAACAGCCTTCCGGCAATAATGACTTCGCTGTCGGGGCCCGTATGCGCGGCCGGCAGCATCGGTCTTCAATCGACGCCCTCCGGTGGTACGGCGCCCTATGTGCAATTTGCCTGGGAGGGCCCGAATTATGCCGCGGGCGTGGAAGACCCGCAGCCATTTCCAGCCATGCCGGGAGCGGCAGGCGCCTATACCGTGACGGTAACCGATCATGCCGGTTGTACGGCCACGGGCAGTATATCCGTGGTTATTCACCCTGTGCCAACCATCACCGCAACGAGCAATTCGCCGGTGTGTGAGGGCTTCAGCCTGAAACTCACGTCGAACCCCACGGGCGGCAGCACGCCATATTCCGGGGTCAACTGGAATGGGCCGGACTTTTACGTGGCTTCGCTGCCCAATCCCGCGACGTTCACCACCACACCGGCCAGCGCCGGCGTGTACCAGGTGAAAGTAACGGACAAGGAAGGCTGTACGGCCACTGCCACTGCCACGGTGGTAGTGAATCCCAGTCCTTCCGTAAGCGCCGCGAACAACGGCCCCGTTTGTTTGGGCTCGAATATTGACCTGAAAGCAATGCCTTCAGGGGGCTCCGGCGTGTACAGCGCCTTTAACTGGACCGGCCCGGCCGGATACATGGGCACGGGGCAAATTCCGACCGGCGTGATCGCCACTGGTACGCGCGCCGGCATTTATTACGTGACGGTAAGCGATAATGCGGGCTGCAGTGCCACTGCTTCGACCAACGTTTTCATATCACCCTTTACGGCGCCTTCGATCTCTGCCTCGGTTGTCAGTCCGGTGTGCGCCGGCGGCAGCATCACGCTCGGTTCAATGCCATCGGGCGGTTTGCTGCCTTACACGGCGTTCAAATGGTCGGGGCCGGATAATTACAGTTCCCCGCAACAGAGCCCGCCGGTCTTTACGGCCTCGACCGCTGCCGCGGGAGTCTATACCGTGACCGTGACGGACAGCAGGGGCTGCGCCGGCACCAGCTCGGTGAGCGTGCAGGTGAGCGCCCCCAAGGTAAGTCCCGCGGCCAGTTCGCCCATTTGCCTCGGCTCAACGGTGTACCTGAGCGCCAATCCCTCTGGCAGTTTGGGGACGTATGTATCTTTTTCCTGGTCGGGCCCCGGTGGCTACATGGCTACCGGAGAAAACCCGGCGGGCTTCCCGGCCAGCGCGGGTTCTGCCGGACCGTATACTGTGACGGTAACGGATTTTCTGAACTGTACAGGCAGCGGAACGGTGAGCGTTTCGCTGGAAGCCAACGACCCGCCTACCATCACCTGCCCTGCCGACCAAACCCTGGCAACCGACGACGGTTGCACCGCCATACTGGGCTCGTGGATCTCTTTTGCAACCAACCTGAGCGACGACTGCACTGCCAGCGGAGATATCGCCGTCACGCAAATGCCCGCCGCTTCCAGCCCCTTATCCGGCCATGATGATGAAAAAACGGTGACGCTTACCGCCGATGATGGAACAGGCAACAAGACACCCTGTACGTTCAAGGTCATCCTGAAAGACAATAAGCCGCCTTCGATTACCTGCCCACCCGACCAAACCCTTGAGGCAGACGATGGCTGCGCCGGTCAGACGGGCGATTGGGTATCGTTGGCCACCAATATTTCGGACAACTGCACGGTCGGCGGCTCTATCGGGGTAACGCAGTCGCCCGCTGCCAACACGGCCCTTTCCGGGCACGGCGATGAAGTGGAAGTAACCCTGACTGCGGATGACGGGCACGGCAACACTACGCCCTGTACGTTTAAAGTCCGGCTGAAAGATGTTACACCCCCTTCGATCGCTTGTCCGCCCGACCAGACGGTGGCAGCCGATGCGAACTGTTCCGGCGTTGCCGGCGACCGCAGGGGAATGGCGGAAGCGCTTGATAATTGTACGCCGGGGGCGAATATCCTGCTTACCCAAACACCGGCAGCGGGTACGCCACTTTCGGGTCATAATGCTGAATTGACCATAAAGCTGACTGCCGACGATCTCCACGGCAACACGGCGGACTGTTCTTTCAAAGTAACGCTCAAAGACGTGACGCCGCCGGCCATCACCTGCCCCAATAACGCCACCGTATCCTGTGCGGCCAATTTGCCGGGACCGAACGCCGGCAGTGTGTTTGCCTCTGACAATTGCAGCACGCCGGTGAAGTCATATTTGTACGACACGGCGCCCTACGACAGCGTCTGTGTCAACCGCTTCAAGGTCGACCGCTATTACCGGGCCATCGATGCGGTGGGCAACAGCAGCACTTGTCTGCAAGTGATCACCGTGCAGGATGAGACGCCGCCCAATCTCCTCTTTGTGCCGGCCAACGTCACGGTGCAATGCAACGCCATACCGAAAGCAGGCTCGCCCTCCGGGGTGGATAACTGCGCCGGAAACGTCGACATTGCCTACAACGGTCAAACGGTGTCCAATATCCTCTGTACCGATTCGTATACGCTCACCCGGCAATGGACGGCCACCGATGTCTGCGGCAATACCAAAACTGCCACCCAACGCATTACCGTGCGGGATACACAAAAACCCCTGTTCACCTCCGTGCCGGTGAATGTGACGGTGGAGTGCAACGCCGTGCCGAATGTGGGCACAGCCACGGCTACCGACAATTGTGATACCGACGTGACGGTAATCTTTGAGGGCGAAAGTCGCACCAACGGTTCTTGCCCGGATACCTACACCCTTACCCGCCGCTGGAAAGCGGTGGACAATTGCGGCAATACCCGCACCGCTACCCAACGCGTTACCGTGCGGGACACCCAAAAACCGGTATTTACCGGTGTGCCGCAAAATGTGACCTTAGAATGTACCGATCCGCTGCCCGATGTCGGTACGGCCACGGCCACCGACAATTGCGATGCCTCGGTGACCGTCACTTACCTGGGCGCGGTGTGTATCTTTTCCAGCTGCCTTCAAACCCACGAGTGGGTGCGCACCTGGCGGGCCACCGATAATTGCGGCAACTCGACTACGGCCGTACAGGTGATCACGGTGCGGGATTTCCGGGCGCCGGTTTTCACCTCCGTGCCGCAAAACGTGACCCTCCAATGCACCGATTTCGTACCGTTTGTGGGTAATCCGACGGCGACCGACAATTGCAGCGGAATTGTGCAGATCACCTTTCTCGGCCAGTCCAATACCGGCGGCGACTGCCCGCAGGAGTACGTCCTCAC
>JAKLJF010000536.1 GCA_023151335.1 Thermoanaerobaculia bacterium
TGCGGAAAACTTTCGTGCAAAAACGAAAACAACGTGTGTTGATGGCCGATCAGTTCCCCGGCGGCCGGGCCGGCGTCGTCGAGGCGTTTTCTGAAAAAAAGTTTGAGCGCATTATTCCAGTTTTTGGTTTGTATCTGAAGGGTTTTATCTATGAAAAACCGGCGCTCGGGTTTGCCAGCCGCGAGTAGGTTTTGGAAGAGGTGTTCCCAGAGTTGAAATTGCTGTCCGTTGGTTTTGATCACCACCTGACGATTATGCAAGGGGGTCTCATAATCGAACAGCAGCGGAAGGTCGCGTTCAAGGACGGTGGCGTCGGTCGAAAGGTATTGCAGCCATTCCTGCCCATCTTTGTCTTGCTGAAACCACTTCGGACTCGCCAGCGTCAGGGCAAACAGCCTCGGGGAAAATTCAATGATCCCATCTGCTTCCAGGGTGCGCAACAGGCGGTAATCGAACGCAAACCACTCATTTTTATCAAAGCCGGCTTCGATGGCGCGGGCAATCCAGGCAGGTTTTGCCCAGGCGACAACAGCCCGCACATGGGGGTCGGTGCGGTAGTTTTGCAACAGGGCGATTTCGCCGGAAAAATCACTCGTATCGGATGCGTTGAGCAGGGCGAGCGCGGTCAAATAGATTATCTTGCATTGCGTGTCGTCGCCGCGTGTTCCCCACTTTATTTTACGTCCGAATCGCAGGCGCTCCGTTTCAAACTCGACAAAGGCGGTCAGGTATCGCCGCGTTTTCAGGAGGTGCTTTTTAAAAGCCGTACGGTTGCCTTCGGTTTCGTTTTGCAAAAAAGGCAGAAGGCCTTCGATATTTCTTGCTGCAATGAGCCGGTCGTAACAGTCGATAACTCCTTCCGGTTCCGCTTTTTTTTCCGTGGTAGTTTTTGCCATGAGGTTGACTTCTTTGATCAGCAAAACTACTTTATTTTAAAAACATTTTGTTTTTTATTGGAAAAAATTTTTGCTGAAACAGGTGAGGGCGCCTATTTGGATAAATCCGTGGAAACCTGCGTATGAAATCGGTGTCATCCGTGTTCCAATCCTCCGCAAAAGGTCCTCGCAGAAGGATTGGAACACGGATGACACCGATTTCATACGCAGATTTCCACGGATTTATCCAAAAAAATCTACGCCGTGGTCACGCCAGGTCGAAACGGTCGAGGTTCATCACCTTGTTCCAGGCCGCCACGAAGTCCTGCACGAATTTCGTTTGCCCGTCCGAGCAGGCGTACACTTCGGCGAGTGCGCGGAGCTCCGAATTCGAGCCGAAAATGAGATCGACGCGGGTGCCGGTCCATTTCACTTCGCCCGTTTTGCGGTCGCGGCCTTCAAACAGGTCCTGGGCATCCGAAGTCGCTCTCCAGGTGGTGCCCAGATCGAGCAGGTTGACGAAAAAGTCGTTGGTGAGCGTTTCCGGACGTTTGGTGAATACGCCGTGTCTGGACTGGTCGAAGTTGGTGTTCAGCACGCGCATACCGCCCACGAGCACCGTCATTTCGGGCGCGGTCAGGGTCAGCAGTTGCGCTTTGTCTACCAGCATTTCCTCGGCCGCCACGGTGTATTGGGTTTTCTTGTAGTTGCGGAAGCCGTCGGCAACCGGTTCGAGTACGGCAAAGGATTCCACGTCGGTTTGCTCCTGCGTGGCGTCGGCGCGTCCGGGCGTGAAAGGCACGGTCACATTGTGGCCGGCATTTTTGGCCGCCTGCTCGATGCCTGCGCAGCCGCCCAGCACGATCAGGTCGGCGAGCGAAATCCGTTTGTCGCCCGACTGTGCGCTGTTGAATGCTTTTTGAATGCCTTCCAGCGTTTCCAGCACTTTGGCCATTTGCGCCGGGTTGTTGACCTGCCAGTATTTTTGCGGAGCAAGCCGGATACGCGCGCCGTTGGCGCCGCCGCGTTTGTCGGAGCCGCGGAAGGTGGAGGCTGAAGCCCAGGCGGTCGATACCAGTTGGGATACTGTGAGGCCCGACGCGAGTATTTTAGCCTTCAGGGCAGCGATGTCCTGTTCGTCGACCAGTTTGTGCGTCACCGCTGGGACGGGGTCTTGCCAGATCAGTTCTTCAGCAGGCACTTCCGGGCCGAGGTAGCGGGCGCGGGGCCCCATGTCGCGGTGGGTCAGTTTGAACCAGGCGCGGGCGAAGGCGTCGGCGAACTCGTCCGGATTTTCGAAGAAGTGTCGTGAGATCTTTTCGTAGGCAGGATCGAACCGCAGGGCCAGGTCGGTGGTGAGCATGATCGGCGTGTGCCGTTTGGAGGGGATGTGGGCATCCGGCACGGTGCCTTCGCCCATACCGTGTTTGGGTTTCCACTGGTGCGCCCCGGCCGGGCTTTTGGTCAGTTCCCATTCGTAGCCGAACAGGTTCCAGAAGAAGTTGTTGCTCCACTTTGTGGGCGTGGTGGTCCAGGCGCCTTCGAGGCCGCTGGTGATGGTGTCTTCGGCGTTGCCTTTGCCGAAGGTGTTTTTCCAGCCGAGGCTTTGCTCTTCGATGCTGGCGGCAGCGGGTTCGCGGCCCACGTACTTGCCCGGATCGGCGGCGCCGTGGGTTTTGCCGAACGTGTGCCCGCCGGCGATCAGGGCCACCGTTTCGTAGTCGTTCATCGCCATGCGGCCGAAGGTCTCGCGGATATCGCGGGCCGCGGCGATGGGGTCGGGATTTCCGTTCGGGCCTTCCGGGTTCACGTAGATCAGACCCATCTGGACGGCGCCAAGCGGATTTTCGAGTTCCCGGTCGCCGGTGTAGCGCTTATCGCCCAGCCACTCGGATTCGGAGCCCCAGTAGATGTCTTCCTCGGGTTCCCAGACGTCTTCGCGTCCGCCGGCGAAACCGAAAGTTTTGAAGCCCATCGATTCGAGGGCCACGTTGCCGGCGAGGATCATCAGGTCGGCCCAGGAGATCTTTTTACCGTATTTCTGTTTGATGGGCCAGAGCAACAAACGCGCCTTATCGAGGTTGGCGTTGTCGGGCCAGCTGTTGAGGGGCGCGAAGCGTTGGGTGCCGGAGCCCGCGCCGCCGCGTCCGTCGGCAATGCGGTACGTACCGGCGCTGTGCCAGGCCATACGGATCATAAACGGCCCGTAGTGACCGTAGTCGGCCGGCCACCATTCCTGCGAGGTGGTCATCAGGTCGCGCAGGTCTTTTTTCACGGCGTCCAGGTTGAGGGTTTTGAATTCTTCCGCGTAGTTGAACTGCCCGCCCATCGGGTTGGACAGGTCGGAGTGCTGGCGGAGGATGTTCAGTTTCAACTGATTGGGCCACCAGTCGCGGTTCGAAGGGCCGCCGCCGGCGCCTTTTGTCAGAATGCCGCTCATAAACGGGCATTTGCTTTCGCCGTTACCATTGGCGCTTGTCGTGCCTGCCGGCGTGTTCGTATTTGTATTGTTGTCCATTATAAAGGTTGATTTTTTTGATCACTAAAATTGCAAAGTTGCAAAAAGGTTTAATTGCATGGGGTGATTTTCATCAATCAAATGGCGATCTGTATCACCCTCATCCGCAATTCCACGCAAAAACCCGTCTCGCGCCGTTTCACCCTCGGCTTCGCGCCCAGTTTCCGCCCCCGCATGTCCATGTTGGCTCTTGCTGGAAAAAAGCGTCGTCCTGCGCTACATACAGGAATTCCCGGGATAGGATAGCGGCAAAAAACGGGATTTATATCTGCTACGAAAAAAGGCTGGGTAAAATAAAAAACCCGCCGGACGATTTGGACGTATGAAAAAACAGGGTATATTTGATAAGAAATTAAATTATCAAAACTCCGAACACCCATAAGCCACTTGCCTGAAAACGGATAAGTAAAAGACGCAATGCAGGTTTTGGTTATTCGTTTTCGGGAGGCAAAGTTACAGGCAATTAAAAAAAACAAGCAAATGACGCATTCAATTAACTATCGTTCTCTCTATGGATTTGGAGTTGCAACAATTATAATTCTGACATCTGTTTGGATTGTTAATTCTACTGCTTTTCAATATGATGAACGATTTCTGTCAATTGTACTCACGTTTGATTTGACAATTTTTTTGCCTTTGGTATATTTCTTTTTTATAAGAAAAACGGCTATGCCAATATTTACCGTAATACCTGTATTTATTCTTTCGATTGTTTTGGCATCAGCAGTTATACCAAGTAAACATCAAGATGTTTTAGACATTGTAAAGTATTTGATAACGCCAGTCGAATTATTTGTGTTTGGATTTATTATATTCAAAAT
>JAKLJF010000537.1 GCA_023151335.1 Thermoanaerobaculia bacterium
ATCGGAAGCATATTTGGCTTCGATCAGGTTCCAAAGCTCCCTGTGGCCATTGTCGTACCCCAAAGCCCAAATACCCATGCCGGCCAGTTTTTCCTGTAGAATCCAGTCCATTTTCCGGCCCAGCGTGAGCGAATCGTCGAACCAGCATTTTTCATAGAGACCCGAATTTTTGTCTTGTAAAATAAAATAACCGCTCCAACGCTCGAGGTCGTATTGTGGTTTTTCCTGGCAGTATCGTGCTTGCAAATCTTTGTATGTCAGGTGTTTGCTAAAGCGCAGGGTGGAGTCTGCCTGTCCGGGAGCGGGCGATTGGGCCGTCCATACGGCGCCATACCAGGGGAGGCCCAACACCACTTTTTCCCGCTTCAGCCCGGCCTGCAAATACCGGTTGACGGAGTGTTTGATACTTTGCTGGCCCTTGCTGACGTCGAGGGGCGCCACGGGGCCGTCGGTTTTACTGCGCACATTGTGGTAGTCGTATCCCGTCACAATGAACAGGTCGACGTATGGGTTGAGTTTGTCCAGCTGATAGGTGCGCAAATAGTCCTGTATGGGAAGATCAACGGAAAGGAGGTAATCGGGGTTGGCCGCCTTTAACCGGCGCGAGAGGGTTTGCAGGAAGGCGGTCATTTCCGCTTCGAGGCCGTCGGGCACCAGTTCAAAGTTGACGTCGACGCCGTGGGCGCCTTGTGCGGCGAGCAGGGCGATGAGGCTGTCGGCGAGTACGCGCTGGCTTTCCTGGTTTTTCAGGAAGATCCGGTTTCCGGTTTCGGTATGGTTGGTGATGGTGAGCAGCACCTTGCAGTCGTGGGTCTTTGCCATGGACATCAGCTCCCGCGCGTTTTTCCAGGCGGCGATCACGTCGGGGTTGTCGTATTTTCCGGTGTAGGGATCCACGTTGTAGGAGAACCAGGCGATATGCGACAGCAGGTCGAAGCGGTACGACTGGTAGGCGCTGCCCATCCAG
Organism: Thermoanaerobaculia bacterium; assembly: GCA_023151335.1. Lineage (GTDB taxonomy): Bacteria > Bacteroidota > Bacteroidia > Chitinophagales > Saprospiraceae > M3007. The sequence continues at coordinate 968 of JAKLJF010000537.1, forward strand.
TAGGGATGCCAGCCGAATACTTTGATATTGGAAGCCAGTTTATTGGAAAGGGTGGTATCGCCTGTTCTTTTATAATCGACCCGGATGATGTTCTGGTATTTATCCCAGTTGGCATGGCCCAGTGTGGAGAGGCTGTCGTACAGTTTTTTTTCTTCGCTGTGGATATAGTCGAAATATAGTTCGTATTTCTCGGTGACGCTTTCGCGGGTATTGTTGTTTTGTTCGTTCCGGTTCAGCAGGTTTTTCAGTTTCGACCAGAAGCTATCGCCGGATGCCTGAGCGCAGGCTTGACCACCCGCGAGGGCAAGCATCCAGTGGCCGGCAGGCAAATTGCCATGCAGCAGGGGAAACAACCCCCAGATCAGGAGCCCGAATATGCGTTTTGATGTCATTTTGCCAGCGGTTTTTGATACGTTTTTTCTTGCAGGAATTCGGTTCCGGCCGGCGTCACGGTCTCTTTCCGGTAAACGCCTACGACTTTAAGGGCCACGGGCCAGGTATTGACGGTGCTGATGTTTTGAAAACAGGCATAGAAGTTATAACTGGGTGTCGAAGTGGTTCGGCTGATGCCGCGTACTGCCCGCTTACCGAGGTAATCGGGCGACAGCAGGCCGGCGTTTTTTCCCTGGGGCAACCGGGCCAGGGAGGGCGGCAGCGGCTTTTTAGCCGTATTGATGAAAATGGTTTCAGGTGTTGCGGAAAACGCGCAATGTACTTCGTTTACTCCCGTTGCAGGCAGAAATAATGGGCGTTTCAGCGCAAAAGCGCCCATAGCCGGCGGCGCCCCCGGTTTGCTCCAGTCGGCCGGTACCGTGGCTTCGAAGGCCTGGTAATCGTTCAGACAATCGCGCCCGATGCCGACCCAATAGGCGGCGTGCATCAGTGTATAACCATCCGCGGCCATCCGGGGTATCTGTACCTCCAGGCTGCCGTATGGTACGCTTTCGATATTCCAGACAGGCGAAATCTGCAAGCTGTCGTCCACGACGGTAAACAACAGGGTGTCGGCCACGGTAGTCGTTTTCGATTCAAACAGGCTATCGGAAACAACGTAAAAGGAATCGGATCTTACCGGACGGATGCGCAACACGGAAACGCTGGCCAATTTCTTTTTCAAACCGGCTTTGCCGCGCAGGTGCAGGGTCAGGGTTTTTTCCGTTTTGACGACGATGGTGTCGGCGAACCGGATGGCGTTGGTCAGGCGGTTGCGGACATTGCCGGCGTCGTCGGTCAGATAAATTTCCTTTAAAGGGCTTTCCGGCGCGTCTGCCAGAAATTGCAGGGTGTCGCCCGGCTGAAAACCCGTATATGGAATGGAACGGGTTTTGCCCAGGCGCGGCAATAAATGCGGTCCGGAAGGGAGCAGGCGGGTAGCCGTCGCAGGGCGTCGTATCGTTTTCAGGGCGCCGGTCTGGATGATTGATTTGCCTTTTTCCTTGAGCGGGGCTTTTAGTTTCCAGGCGGTCAGGGTCATTTTTTGTCCGGGCCCCGACACGTATTCGCACACCATGTTGTTGATTTGAGCGGTTCGAAATAATGAATCCAGGTCGCGGGGCCATAAATTATTTACAGTAGCCGCGGCGACTTTTAAAGAATCAGGGCGCCGCGAAAGCAGCTCCTCGAAAACGGCACTGTTTTTTGCAAAACCATTGACGACCGGATCGACCTGCCATTCCACGGCTTTGAATGGAATACCCTCTTTATTGGTCACTGTCACGGCTATTGTGTCGCGGTGGGCCGGGAAAGTAAATTGCCGTTCCGTAAAACCCAGGCGCCGTGTGCTGATTTCCCCCCAGGGGAAAAGCCGTTCCGGCGCAGCGCCGGCGGGTTGAATAACGGTCAGTTGCCGCCGCTGCCAGGTATTCCCGGCAGTGTCCATAAAGGTGCTGTCTTTGTCCCAAATCAGGCGCACCGGCTGCCCCCACGATGCGCAAGCGCCGATCATCCAAAAAAGCAATGCACCAATTCGCAACAAAACAAATCCGGTTGTTGATATCACGCGCCGCCGGGATTTCCGGAGGAGGGTTTAGGGGGTTTAGAGGGTTTAGAGGGTTTAGGGGGTTTAGAGGGTTTAGGGAGTTTAGAGGGTTTAGGGGGAGGAAAGCCGGGCTGCGTGAATATGGTTAAATAAAAATAATGATACACGTTATGGACTGTCAGGTCTTTAAGGGTGGGAAATAAATCACCTGGCCGGGCCGCACATCGGTAAAATTGGCCAAGCCGTTGGCCTCTGCCACCTGCATGTAGCAGTGCGGGGTGTTGTAAATTTTATTGCAAAGCATGGGCAGATTCTCGCCGGCCTTCACCACGCGCCGGTGGGTCAGGTCGGGCGATTGTTCGCCGCGTTCCTGTACTTTGACCTTCCGTTCCACGATCTTTTCAAACGAAAGGCTGGCCTTGGCGCGCAGGGGTTCGCCGTTCCGGTTGAAATACAGGTATTGTACGTCGAGGCTTTTCAGTTGGCCGAAAAAGGTGAGCGTACCCCAGAACAGCTTCACGAAACGTGTGGCGTGCATGGAGCCGTCAAACTTCACGAGGTTGTCTTCCAGCCATTTGATGCCGGTGTTTACATCGGTACTGTTGGGTATAGCGCCGGTATTGTCGAACCACAGGTCGAAGCTCACCGTTTCGGAAAACTCGATGACTTTTTCCTCCTGTTGTTTGCCGGATACCTCCTTGACCGGCGGAACAATACGCGAAGAAAATCGCCGGGTATACGATTCCGGGTTGATATCGACCTTCAGGGGTTCGAAGTATTCGCGCCGGTCGTTGTTCACCTCATAAGGGGTGATCTTCATCTTGGCGAAGTTCGACGACACCTTCAGGGCGCCCGCGGCATCCGCATTCAGCGCGGAAATGGCCTGTTTCGCCTCGGCACTGAGTTCCGGGAGTTTCGTTGGATCTGCCATTTAGCGGATGGATTTTTCCGTCAGCCATTCCTGAAGCCGGGCCACGCACTGCTCCACCACTTTTTCGATCCATTCCGGATCGGCAGGTGCTTGCTCTGCGTTTTCAGGTCTGCCGGCTTCCACTGGCCCCGCGCCGTTGAGCGCCCGCTGTACCACGGGCGAAGCGGCAGAGGGGTCCTGTACCTGGGCCTGGATGACTATTTCTCTGATTTCGATTGGCATAATTAAAAATTTAAGGTTTAACGGGTTTAACGGGTTGAGCGGGTTTAACGGGTTTAACGGGTTGAGCGGGTTTAACGGGTTTAACGGGTTGAGCGGGTTTAACGGGTTTAACGGGT
>JAKLJF010000538.1 GCA_023151335.1 Thermoanaerobaculia bacterium
CTGGCACAGCGGCAGGGCGCCCTGAATCAGGTCGAATGTTTCGGGCGTGGCCCAGGCGCTGAAATCGACCGTTTCGCCGCGTTCGTACATGATGGCCAGGTGGCTGACGGCGGTGACGGGGCTGATACCCCGCTCGCGGGCGATTTCATCGAGCGGTTTGCCGGCTTTGTACAAGTCCCAAGTGAGCAGGTAGGTGCTGCCCTGCACGTTCTGGCCTTCGCCGCTTTTTTCGCGCACGAAGCGGCGGATCTCTTCGATAAAGGCGTCGCCGTAGAGTTGTAGTTTGCGTTCGCCCACGCCGCTGACGTACAACAGGTCGGCGTCGGAGATGGGCCGTTTCTGGGCCATTTCTTCCAGGGTGGCGTCGCTGAACACGATGTAGGGCGGTACGCCCTGTTGCTGGCCGATTTTGCGGCGCAGGGCCACGAGGCGCTCGAACAGTTCGTCGCGCAGGCCCTGGGTGCGGCCGGGTTGCCGGGCCGCCGCGGCTTTTTCGGCGGCTTTTTCTTCGGGTTTGGGCGGCAGGGCGAGGTTGACTTTGCGGCCCTCGAACAACACGGCCCGGCCGGCTTCGGTCACTTTCAGGCAGTTTTTTTCATCGTAGGCGATTTCGAGCAGGCCCAGGTGCAGCATTTGCGAAAGCAGGAACTGCCATTCGTCGAAGCTGTATTCGCGGCCGGCGCCGTAGGTTTTGATTTTATGAAATTCCTGGTCGAATATTTCCCGGCGCTGGCTGCCGCGGAGGATGTCGGTGAGCATGCTCATGCCCACTTTTTCCTGTACGCGCAGCAGGGCGGAAAGGGCTTTCTGGGCGGCCGTGGTGCCGTCGAACTGGCGCGGCGGGTTTTTGCACACGTCGCAGTTGCCGCAGTTGCGTTCGTAGGTTTCGCCGAAATAGTGCAGCACCGTTTTACGTCGGCACACGGGTGCCTCGGCGAACTGGTACATGCGGTTCAGTTTGGCGATTTTCAGTTCTTTTTGCTCCGGCGAGCCTTCTCCTTCCTCGAACATCTGGCGGTAGGTCATCACGTCCTGGTAACTGAAAAACAGCAGCGCTTCGGCCGGCAGGCCGTCGCGGCCGGCGCGGCCTACTTCCTGGTAGTAGCCTTCCAGGTTGCGGGGCAGGTTGTAATGGATGATAAAGCGGACATTGCTTTTATCGATGCCCATGCCGAAGGCGATGGTGGCGCAGATGACGGGGGTGCGGTCATTGATAAAGTCTTCCTGTACCTGGTTGCGGTCGCGGGGGGGCATATCGGCGTGATAGAAGGCTGTTTTGAAGCCCTTTGTATTAAGTTTTTCAGATAGATCGGCGCAGGTTTTGCGCGCCAGGCAGTAGATAATGCCCGACTGGCCGGGGTGTTTTTTCAAAAACTCGACGATCTGCTCGAAACGCCGCTGGCCGGGCCGCACGGTGAGGGCGATGTTGGGCCGGTCGAAGGAGGCGATAAACACGGCAGGGTCGTGCAATTGCAGTTGTTCGGCAATGTCCTTGCGGGTGAGTTTGTCGGCCGTGGCGGTGAGGGCGATCATCGGCACATCCGGGAATTGTTCTTTCAGGAACTTCAGTTGGGTGTATTCCGGCCGGAAATCGTGCCCCCAGGCGGAAATGCAGTGCGCCTCGTCGATGGCGAACAGGCTGATTTTCAGGCGCTTCAGGAGCGGCTGAAAGGACTGGGAAACCAGCTTTTCCGGGCTGACGTAGAGCAACTTGATACGACCGGCCAGCAGCTCGTCTTCCACATTGCGGGCGGAGGAAGCGTCGAGCATGCTGTTGATATACGCCGCCGAGGCGCCGTTGGCGCGCAGGCTTTCCACCTGGTCTTTCATCAGGGCGATGAGCGGACTGACCACCACGGCCGTGCCTTCGAGCGTGAGCGCCGGCACCTGGAAGCAGATGCTTTTGCCGCCGCCGGTGGGCATGAGCACCAGCGCGTCGCGCCGGTCGTACACGGTCTGGATAATTTCTTCCTGAAGGGGGCGGAACGAGTCGTAGCCAAACACTTTTTTTAGCGCTTCCCGCGCATGCATGAGCGTCATAATCTACATGATGTTTGCGGAATGGTGGCGCATTCCAGGGTGATCCGAGCGCCGGCGTCTGGCTGTTCCGCTGGCCTGGCAAATGTAGAACAAAAAATTTGTTTTATTATAAAAACATTTTGTTTTATATTTGCACGACTAAAACAACGACAGGATATGGTACTCAACTAAAACTTGCCGCCATGATCTGGATTTGGGATTTTTTAAAAAAACGCTGGTTTTCCGCCGCATTGGTTGTCTTGTTGCTGCTGGCCTTCGCCCGTAAAAATTTACGCATAAACGTGGGAGGCAGCACGGCGCCGGCCCCAAAAGAACAACCTGAAAAATACACCCGTGAAAAATCCATCGCGCAGGGTTCTTCACTATTGAACCTCGGCGCCGATGAGACTTCAGGTTCTCTGCGTCTGTCAGCACCAGACGATGCCACTGCCATGGCTTTTTTGAAACGTTTCAGCCAGGTGGCCGTGGCCGAACAAAAAAAATTTGGCATGCCGGCTTCCGTGCTGCTGGCCTGCGCCTACGTGAACAGTTTTGCCGGCCGGCGCGATTGTACGGTACAGGCTAACAATTATCTCGCCGTCCGTTGCTCGGCAGACTGGGGCGGGCCGGTGGTTACCTGCGCGGGCGCCTGCTACCGGCAGTACAATACGCCCTGGGAAAGCATCCGCGATTTCAACGTGCAATTGAGCAAAAGGGAATGGTATGCCCACCTGAAAAAATCGGCCAAAAACAACTGGCGCGCCTGGCTCAAAACCCTGGCGGAAAAAGGTGCATCGGATGTGGTAAATTTTGAAGGGGAAGCGGTAAAAGTTATACAAAAGTACAGGCTGGATGAACTGGACTAAACCAAATCTTCAAATACCTTATTGGCCCTGAATGGCGCCGTGAATTCTGTTGGGCATAGGTTTTCCGCGTTCTGCTTCGTAATCGGTTATAGTCTCTGTTTCCGGGGTGGTTACAACCGAAACATCTTCCTCTTTCATAGTCCGGACATTTTAAATTTCAACAAAGATAACGGAGTTTTTGCCAAAAAAGGACAGTTTGAAGGAAGGGCCGTTTTCAACTTTTTCGTTCAGGAAATGTCTTAGTGCCTTGTTCCAAATCCGGTTTTAAAACAAACACTATTCCTGAACATGAAAATCCGCCTTGTCTACCTGCTTTTTCTGACCATCCTATGCGCCCTGGTGTTGCCGGCCAGCAAAAACGGCCGGGCTTCTGCCGACAAAACCGGCAATACCGGCGCGCCCGGCGATGATGCCAATCCCAACGGCACACCTAGAACTTGTTCGTATTGCCATTTCGGTGCAGCCGCTCCTACTGTAACGGTCCGGATACTGGATACCGCCGGCGATACGGTCACCACCTACGTTCCCGGCAGCCAATACACGGCCCGTGTAAGCATCAATACCAACGTACCATCCCATACCGGTTTTGGCTTCCAGATGATCGCCCTGCGCGATAGTGGGAACACAGACCTTGACGGTTTTTCCGATCCGGGCAACAATACGGTGAACAATTACAAAATCGCCACTATTCCCAATGGTCGTACATACGCCGAGCACGACAACGTATCGGTGAATAACAGCGTGTTCAATGTAGTCTGGACGGCGCCGGCAGCCGGCACCGGCCCGGTCACCTTCTATGCCGCCGGCAATGCCGTGAACCGCAACGGTTCCACGAGCGGCGATGGAACGGCGGCCACAACGCTGAAACTGACCGAACAAAGCGCCACCTCGGCGCCGGATCTGGCCGATGCGCCCGTTCAAATAAAAGTATGGCCTAACCCGGTTGGACAGATGGCCCGCCTTGAAATGAATGCCGTGCAGGCCGGTCAGTACCGGTTCAGGGTAGTTGATGTATCCGGGAAAGCGGTATGGCAGCACGCGCAACGGCTTGGCCAGGGTACCACACTGCTCGAAGTGCCGGCCGCCGATTGGGCGCCGGGTATGTATTTGCTGGAGGCTGTTTCCGGTAGTGCCCGCCAGGTGGTAAAGTTAGTCAGGTAATCTATGCCGACCCGGGCAAAATTTGCGTAAATCCGTTAAATCTGTTTCATCTGCGTATCTATCACGCTACTTGGGCCGCTTGCGGGTAATAGATTGAAAGAGGTAACGGATTTACGCATATCTTGCCGCATCATGGTGCGCCATTTCCCAGCCGATAATCGCCTGTT
>JAKLJF010000539.1:0-302 GCA_023151335.1 Thermoanaerobaculia bacterium
ACGAAGCGAGCCAGGCTGCCGGCGCATTGGATGAAATTATGCGGTACATCGAAGCCCGCTATGTGGACACCGTGAACCTGGAAGACGTAAAAAAAGGAGCAATCACCCACCTGCTCGAGCAACTGGATCCGCATTCCGTTTACATCAGTCCGGAAGAACTGGAGCACGTCGAAGAGGATATGAGCGGCAATTTTGAAGGGATCGGCATCGAGTTTTTGATCGTCGACGATACCATTCAGGTCGTGACTCCGCTGTCAGGCGGCCCATCTGAGGCAGCGGGTATTCAGGCGGGCGATAAGATT
>JAKLJF010000539.1:314-3034 GCA_023151335.1 Thermoanaerobaculia bacterium
GCCTCCATTTTTAAACGGCTTCGCGGCCCAAAAGGCACCAACGTTAAAATTGGTATCCTGCGCGGTGCTGAAAAAAACCTGCGGCATTTCAATATCGTCCGCGATGTCATTCCGGTGCACAGCGTCGACGTGGCGTATATGCTCGACGACAAGTCGGGATACATCAAGATCAACCGTTTCAGCGCCCAAACCTACCAGGAGTTTATGGAAGCCCTTCGGCCGCTGGTGGAAGAAAAAGGCATGCAAAACCTGGTGCTCGATCTGCGCGGGAACCCCGGCGGTTATCTCAACGAAGCGACGGAACTGCTCAGCCAGTTTTTTGGCGAGGATAAACTGCTGGTGTACACACAGGGCCGGACCGAAGCGCGCCGCGACTACAAGAGCAATGGCCGGGCCCGTTTTAACATTCAAAACATAGCCGTGCTGATCGATGAGGGTTCTGCATCGGCCAGCGAGATCGTGGCGGGCGCTATTCAGGATCACGACCGGGGCTGGGTGATCGGTCGCCGCTCATTCGGGAAAGGCCTGGTGCAGGAACAATATCCGCTTAGCGACGGCGGCGCCCTGCGGCTCACCGTATCCCGCTACTACACACCCAGCGGACGCAGCATTCAGCGCGCATACAAAAACGACAAGGATTACGAACATGAAGCCGAGCGCCGCCTTGAAAACGGCGAATTGTCCGACGCTTCGAAAATAGCCGTGGCAGACAGCACCAGATATTATACCGGATTGGGTCGTGTGGTGTACGGCGGCGGCGGCATTACGCCCGACGTTTTTATCCCGCTCGACACGGCTTTTGCCAACGATTATTTCTTCGATGCCCGTCAGCACCTGGCCCAGTTTGCCTCCCGCTGGATGGAAGGCCGCGATCGCTCCGGTTTCCCTTCCGGCGCGGATGCCTTTGTCCGGCAATTTCAGATAAACGACGCCATGCTGGAGGAGTTTGTGTCATACCTGGAAAAACAGGGGGTCGCGCGCAACGACAAACAACTGGCCAGGTGCCAGGCAGAATTGCGGCTCCAGTTAAAGGCGCGGATCGGGAAGGCGCTGTATCAGGATGAGGGATTGTACAAAGTGCTGAACGACGACGACCCGGCCGTGGAGAAGGCCATAAGGGTGTTGAGAAGCGGAGAACCGGTGGCGGGTAAGCGCTAGGTTTTATTGGGGTATAAACGAATTATTTTTCTTCTTTGCTTCCGGCGCATTTTGTTTCGGTTTCGTGGCTTCCTCTCCTCGACGGCGCAATTCGTCTTCCGTCAGCACCTCCGGCGTTTCCTCAAAACGCAGTTGCAGTTTGTACTTCCGGCCCATACTTTTTACCACGGGTCCGAGCATGAGTTGCATCACGCTGTCGGCGCGGGACTTGGCTTTGTCCAAAACGTGTTCGTTTTCGAGAGCATCCTGCCGGAACTGACGGCGTAATTCGTTGAAATTTATATTCATCTCCTCGCCGCTGATACCTGCCAAAAAGCCTACGTCAAGTTTGTCGACACGCGGATATACTTCGTGGGACAGGATGGTGGGCGGGGGTAGGGTGACGTATACAATCCCTTTTTTGGGGCTGAAAGTGACGTCAAATCGCTGGTCGAGTTTAAAACCGGCTTTGATTACGCTGATGGCCTCCACCCGGATGTCGGTTTCGGAAATGGAAAGGCCAAATATTTTGTACGACAAGGTTTTGTCTAATCCCAGTCGACTGCGCAGTTCGTAGGTAGCGAGCTCGGCAATACCTTTCCGCACCTTGTCTTTCAGCAGACCCCGCGAGGCGCTGAAATCCATGATGGCCGCGCGGGTTTGCAAACGTTCCACCATAGGTTTCAGGCCTTCGCTGAGGGCGATGCCGCAGGGATTGTCCACATTTTTCCCTTTCGCCATGAGGCGGCCACCGTTGGCCTTGAGCAAGGTGGCCATGATCTGGGTGACGAAGAAGCAGGTATATTTGCCGGCCACCTCATTGAATACCTGCACCGCCTGGTTTGCATTGTCGTTATACCAGTTCTCGTACATGACGGCGGTAGTATCTTTCAGCGCTACAAAGTCGTTGAAATACAAGGTCTTAAGATAGTCGTGGTGTTTCCGGTATTCAGGTTCCAGCCGGCGTTTCAGGCTGTCGGGCAGGGCCATACGGTTGGCCACGTGGTACAGCAACGACACGTTGAAGTTGTAAACGAGGTCGTAAAACTCGTCGCGGTATTTTTCCGGCTGGGAGATGATCTGCAAGGTGGATTCTTCATTCAGGTTCGGCTGAAAATCCGAAGGCACATAAGTGAGCTGCACCCCTTTCGGTTCCTGTATCAGATTGGATAAAGCGCCGTCGCCGAAAAAAGTTTTATACAGGATAATGCCGGCAATGCAAACCAATGCCAGCAGTAGGATTTGTTTGCCGAAAATAGCGCCGGAGCCTTCGCCGCCGCCGCCAGGCGCGTCGGGTTGATGTGTAGCCATATATCTTGTATTTTATTTCCCGCTCAAATACGTTCTTACAGCCATCCGGGCTTCCCTGGCAGCCTGATCGTTATATTTCGGATTACTGGGATTGGCAAAAGCGTGATCGGCGTCGTATTCGCTGACCGTTACTTTTTTGCCGGCTTTTTCCATGTTCTGTTTAAATTCGTTCACCACCTCGTCATTGATCCACTTGTCCTGTTTTGCGTGTACAACGAACACATCGGTGGACAGGGTTTTCAGTTTTTCCACGTCTTTTTCCGGCATGCCAT
>JAKLJF010000539.1:3044-4210 GCA_023151335.1 Thermoanaerobaculia bacterium
GGCGGGGTCGCAGGCTTGCATAAGTTTGGCAGCCTCGTCGGCAACATCGGTTGTTTTTCCGTCGTACAAATCCACGGCCAGAACATTGACGCCCAGGCTGTGGCTCCACATAGAGGCTTCGTTACGCACATAGTTGTTCAGGCCCCACCATTCGTGAAACAGCAACAAATATTTGTTGGTATTGCCATGCGCCGTGATCAGAAATCCTTTGCCGTTCGGTCCGCCTTCCACGGGAAATTCGATGTTTTTTCCGCCGTGTTTCGCTGAAACCGGCAATGGCGCGGGATGAGCATCCCGGAACTCCTTGTCCGAGCCCAACGCGGCGAATCCAGCGTTCGGGTCGTGGCACATGGGCATGGATGGGTCGTTCTGGCAAGCCGTCAAACCAATAAACAAGAACAGGACTGGAAAGAGTAATTTTTTCATATTCAATGAGTTGTTCAATTTTAAGTTTGTGCCAACCGTTTACCCGACATACAATACCAAACCCTTCAGATATGACCCTTCGGGATGAAACAGGCTCACCGGATGGTCGGCGCCTTGCGTCAGGTGGTGCAGCACCCGTACCGGACGTTTTACTTCCATGGCCGCCGCGGCGATAGTGTGGTAAAACAATTCGCGGTCGACCACCTGGGAGCAGGAAAAGGTAAACAGGACTCCGCCGGCTGCGACTTTCCGCAGGGCGGCCTCGTTCAGGCGCTTATAGCCCTGAACGGCATTATGGCGTTTTTCGAGGTTTTTGGCGTAGGCCGGCGGGTCTACCACCATGACTTCGTAGTGCCGGTCGGTTTGATTCAAAAAACGCAGTACATCTTCAACATATCCTTCGTGCTGCCCCAGCCAGGGAGCGTTGAGGGCTACGTTTTGAGCAGTCATTTCCATGGCTTTGGCAGAAATATCCACCGAATGTACGAGTCTTGCACCGGCTTTCAAAGCATAACAGGAAAAACCGCCGGTATAACAAAATGCATTGAGTACGGTTTTGTCGCGCGTAAAATGCGTGAGCAGCTGCCGGTTATCCCGCTGGTCGAGAAAGAAGCCGGTTTTTTGTCCGCCCTCCCAGTCAATCCGGAACCGTACGCCGTTTTCCAATACCGGCGCTTCGGGATATTCTCCTTTCAAAGTTCCAAACAAGTATTCATTTTGCACCTGTTCGGCATATTTGG